>JANWZT010000238.1 GCA_025054515.1 Candidatus Caldarchaeum sp. | reverse complement strand
CGTCAAAGGATTTCCGCTGTAGGTTCCGCCGTGGAAAACTCTTTCATAGAAGTTGACGTGCTTCCGCTGGTCGAGAACATCCATAATTTCCTCTTTTCCGCCGAAAGCCCCTGCTGGAAAAGGCCCTCCGCCCACCGATTTGCCTAAAACGGTCATGTCCGGAATCACTCCAAACCGTTGCTGAGCACCGCCGGGGCCGAGCCGGAACCCTGTGATGACTTCGTCGAAAATCAAAACAATTCCTTCACGGTCGCAGATTTCCCTCAAACCCTTCAAATAATCCAGCTCGGCGGGGATGAAGCCGCCTGCTCCCAGCACAGGCTCAACAACTATCGCCGCAAGCTCTTTCCCTTTGATTCTTTTCTCAACCCCTTCGAGGTCGTTATATGGAAGCAACAGAGTATTCGCCGTGGTCTCTTCGGGGATGCCCAAGCTGGAAGGCTTGTCAATCGGATAGGTAACGCCAACCTGAAGGCCGTCGTATCCGCCGTGCCACCCACCTTCGATTTTCCCAACCAGTTTACGACGTGTGTATCCCCTTGCCGTCCTGATGGCGTACATGTTGGCTTCGGTCCCGCTGTTCGTCGGCCTCACCTTTTCAATCGACGGAACCATCCGGCAAACCTGTTTAGCCCACTGAATTTCCCAAACATGTGGATATCCGAAATGCGCGCCACGTTGAAGCTGCTCCATCGCCGCCTTAATCACAGGCGGGTATCCATGACCCATCAAAAGAGCACCATGTCCCATCCAATAATCGACGAACTTTTGTCCGAAAACATCCCATACATAGGCTCCTTCAGCCCTGTCCACGTAGACGGGCACCGGGTCCATGAAACGGACGCCGTAGGTAACACCTCCCGGAAGATATCTTACGGCTTCGTCAAATAACTTTGGGTCCACGCCTTCAACAGCTATCTACAGAAATAAAAATCTGCTGATAATATCGCTGTGTCTTTCGAGTATTTCATGAAGAATGTTCCATGTTTTCCGAATCGGAAAAACTTAATCCAAGGCCGATTGTCAAATAACCGAAATGCGTCGGTTGTTTATTACGGCGCTCATCGCCGCCGACATCGTCTTCTTATCTGTCATCATCTACTTCGCTTCGCTTTAACAAGTTATACCTTGAAATAGGGGGACGGTCGTCTCGCATTAGGTATGAGTACCTCAAAACTCTTGGAGCCCGAGCAGGAATACAGGCGTATTTTGGAGCTGTTGGAGAAACATCACGCCATGATTAGAAAGTCCATCCCGTTGATAGCCAGCGAAAACGTGGTCAGCCCAGCCGTGAGGGAGGCGTTGGTAAGCGATTTTATGCACCGGTACGCCGAAGGCTGGCCTGGCGAGCGGCTCTACGCCGGATGCAAATACATCGACGAAGTCGAGTTGACGGCCATCGAGCTGGGTAAAGCAGTTTTCAGGGCTGAATTCGTCGACGTCAGACCGATATCGGGAGTTGTGGCCAACCTCGTCGCTTATTCCGCTTTCGCGAGGCCGGGTGACATGATGGTTGCTCTGACGATTCCTCACGGAGGCCACATCAGCCA
>JANWZT010000237.1 GCA_025054515.1 Candidatus Caldarchaeum sp. | reverse complement strand
CCTGAACAGAGCCCGCGAAAGTTAGGCATGAATATCTCGGCTTGCCGTCAACGAGTACTACGCATGAACCGCACGTCCCCTCTCCGCAGCCGTAGTGAACGGAGGCAACGCCCAGCCGGTCCTTCAAAACCTTCAACAAAGTATCGGTGTGCTTGACTTCAACCTCCACAGGGCTTCCGTCCAAAACAAACTTCAGCAACAACATTCATCCACCCCGGTGCTTTTCCAAGTAGCTGTTTAAAATCCTTTTGTAAAGAACCTGCACGAGATGACGCAGATACTGTTTCGAGGCGAAGCCTGTTTCAGAGATTTCGACTTCGTCGGTCAGAAGCGATGCAGACCGGTCGATTGCCTCCGTCGTCAGTTTCTGACCCTTCAAACTCTTTTCAACTTTTGTGGCGAGATAGGGATGCGGTGTCAAACCTCCGACGGCGACGTTGATCCGCTGAACCACTTCGTCAGCGTCCATCGCAACCGAAACAGATGCGAGCGACGGGCCCGTGTACCTCCAGGGCGTGTGCTTTACGAAGGCCGAGAAACGTGGCGGGTTCCGCACCACCACAGCGGTGAGGATTTCGTCGTTCCTGATGTTGAACTTGAGAGGGCCTCTGTAAAACTTCGACAGCGGAACGGTTCGTGTGCCGTTCTTCCCGCGTAGAACCAGCTCAGCCCCCAACGAAAGAAGCGCCACAGCCATGTCTCCTCCCGGAGCCGGCGTGAAGATGTTGCCGCCGACCGTGGCCGTCTCCTTCAAAGCCAAACCATGAATACCCTGAGCAGCTTGAATCAAGCAGTCGGGCAACCCCTTCTCCATGACCAGGGCTGCCGCAGTCGTGGTCGCGCCGATTTCAAAGCCCTTCCCCTTCTTCCTTACGTAGTTTAGCGGAAGTCTGTCGAGTGATATTATGGCCTCTGGCTCGATGAAGCCCTTCGAGACGAGTTGGACGGAAGCTGTTCCGCCGGCGACGAGCAGCGCCTTGTCCTTGAACTGGGTTTTAAGCTTGACCGCCGCGGCGACCGATGTTGGTGAGAAATATTTTTCATACATTAATGTGCTCAAATTGGTCAAATATTTCGCTCCAGCGGTTGATATAAGGCTTATCTGGCTGTTTTTTGTTTGAATGTTTATATTTTGGATGGTTCATCCATCCACCATCATGTCCCAAACCCGAAAAACAACCATCGCCGCAGTCATTTTCCTCGTAATCGGCTTAGCAGGGGGCTTGCTGCTGGGTCAGGTCGTTTCGCCATCACGAACGATAATTACGACGGCCACTGAAACAAGGATTTCAACTGTCTCCGTCACCAGTCTCCAAACCGTCGTCCAAACGGTTACGACGACCAGCGTACTCACCCAAGTTCGTGAACTGCAGAAGCCGGAGGTGGAGTATGCTAAGCTCTTCGACATCGACCGAGGGGGCGACTACACCCTATTACGCGATGCAGTGAACCGCACCATCCTCCTCGTTCCCAGAGAGAAGCCCGTTCCAACCATCAAGGCCGACCTCGTAATCAGAACACCGGTTGAAAGAGCTGTGCTGATGTCCTCCACTCACGTAG
>JANWZT010000236.1 GCA_025054515.1 Candidatus Caldarchaeum sp. | reverse complement strand
CCCTCAAAATATCCACCGAATACCTCAACACAGCCGCGTCCTATGTCGCTTCTCAGCCCTCCTACAAACGACTCTACGGCGACAAACAACCACAGATAATCACCCCCTGGTGGCAGAAGGGCGAGAACGGCATGGTCCGCATCTACCTCAGCTTCGGAGCCACGGAGGCGAAGCCGCCCGAAGAAGCCGACTTGATAATGGATGCTTCAGCCACGGGAATTACCCTTGAGCAGAACAACCTAAAGCCTTTGGACACGGTTGCGGAATCGACGGCGTTTCTCATCGCCAACAGACAATCTTTCGAAAACGATGTCAAACGCGAGAAAATTCTCGATATTCTGACTTTGTTGAAAGGGGTCGTGGAAAGCGGGAAGAAACTTCATATCTTCGTCAACGTTCACGAAAACAACCTCGAAACACTTCTCAAATCTCTTCCAGCCCTCAAAAGCCCGACCATCAGCCCCCTCAGCAACAGAGGATGGTACGCCATCAACACCGTCATCCCCAAACACGAATTCCTCCGCATACTTCCCACCCTGCGAAAACTCGCGCAAGGCCTCGTCGTCCACGAACCCAACCTCATCCTCCCCCTCGAAGAAATCATGACACAGCAGGGAGCGTCCCAGAAAGATGACAAGGGTCGGCAAAGCCCGTAGAGAAACATCGGAAACAAAAGTAGAGGCGTTGGTCGAGCTCGACGGCAAAGGCCTCTGCACCGTATCAACCGGATACAGGTTCCTTGACCACATGATAAACACGCTCGCACGCCACAGCCTCACAGACATAACGGTCGAAGCATCAGGCGACCTACGGCATCACGTCGTCGAAGACACCGCCATCGTACTCGGCATGGCTTTCGACAACGCTCTCGGCGACAGAGCAGGCATCAAACGGTTCGGCCACGCCATCGTCCCCATGGACGAATCCCTCGCCCTTGCCGCCGTCGACCTCGTCAAACGACCCAAACCCGTCATCAACCTCAAAACAACTCTCGAAACCATCGAAGACATCCCAGTAACGGAAATCATCCACTTCCTCGAAACATTCACCACAAACCTCAACGCAACAATCCACATCGACGTCATCAAAGGAGCCGACGACCACCACAAAACCGAAGCAGCCTTCAAAGCACTCGCCCAAGCACTCAAACAAGCCATAGAACACGAACCACGAACAAAAACCCCGCCAACAACAAAGGGCATAATGTAGCGAAACCGCACACAACATCCATGCGTCAGAGACCGCCTTTAAGTATTCAGACCACGACTCAAAAAAGATGAAAAACCCAGCACAACCATCAAAATTAGCAACACTACCAGAAGACCCTTGGCGACGTTTGAAAGAGTCCACCAATTTTCTTTGATTACAAAAGTGATTTTGATGCTGAAGAACCCCTTTCAACAGCCCATCAGAGCGGTGTCCGAAGACTTGTCATGCTCCATCGGCCCGCAACATCACGGTAGAACGGCACGGAACTCTTAAAACACCGCGTTGATGCCGGATTCGATGAGATGAAGCCGGTTATCCTCTGCGGCGGTGAAGGAAGCAGGCTGAGGCCCCTTACATATTATTTTCAGAA
>JANWZT010000235.1 GCA_025054515.1 Candidatus Caldarchaeum sp. | reverse complement strand
GGGCTTTTTCGATGGCTCCGTCCATTCCTTCAAGCGGGTCCGTCAAAATCACCTCAGCGCCGAAAGCCCTCATCTTCGCCAGCTTGATGGGTGATATGTTGGCGGGTGAAACCATGAGGACGCCGTATCCAAGCGATGCGGCGAGCATGCTGTAGGCGACTCCCGTGTTGCCCGAAGTCGCGTCGAGAACCTTCTTACCCTTCGTCAGCTTTCCAGACTTTATCGCGTCGAGCAGCATGTAGAGTGCCGGCCTGTCCTTTACGGAGCCGCCTGGGTTGAACATTTCGCATTTGGCGTAGAGCTTGACGCCGGGTTTTTCGAAAGACTTGAGCCTGACGAGGGGTGTGTTGCCGACGAGCTCCCATAGACCCTGCGACTTGACTGTGAGGGTTTCGGAGCTGACGAAAGTCATGTCCGGGAAAAGGGTCTAAACTGTTGTTTTCTCCTTCCGCTCCATCCACCGTTTCTGAAATTCTTCCACTGCTCTCTCCGTCTCCCAACACCCTATCATGGCTTTTTCAGCAAGCCACGACAGGAAGATGTTCCGGAGAACCTCGGCGTCGCTAGACCCCATCTTGTTGCGGAGAAACGTCACGCATTTGTACTGTTCGTCCGACAGCGTAACGAGTATGTGCTTCACCATGGGGAACCACTTATCGCACTATTATGCTGCTATATGCTCAATATAAAATTATAACCGCTCAAGCAGGTTCCTGACGGACCATTGCGGTCAGCTTCCTAACCGCCGCCCTCAGCTGCCGCGAAACTGTTGATTTGGAAACCCCGAGCCTGGCAGCGATTTCGGCGAGGCTTGTCTCCCTTGTGGGGGCGAAATACCCCATGCTGAACGCGGTGCAGAGGACATCTCGTTGTTTACGGGTCAAAACCTGTCTCAAGTCGACGAATTTCCTGTCGAGCAACGACACCTCGAGGCCTTCACGCTTCATCTCGTCGAAAATCCGCTTCGAAACATAAGGCCCAGGGGTGAGGAATGAGAAGACGACTCCAAGCCTCCTGACGAACAATAGGTTTGTGGGTATCGCGGGGTTTCTGGAAAGGATTTGGCAAGCGAGACAGCTTGGTGAATCGACCCAGAGAAATTCACGGCCCATCTTGTAGTACGTCACTTCCGGCAGCCGGATGTCGCGAAGGTTTACGGGCTTTGAAAGGTGTATCAGATGGCTTGAGATTTTTTCACCAACCCGGATGTTTTTGAAAGACCCTTCAATATCCTTGGAAAGAAGCATCTGAGCGACCTTACAGTTGCTGTTTCGTATCACGACGCTGACATGATTGGGTGCCTTCAAGCCGTGAATGCAGACCGCTCCCTCGATAAAAACAATCTTGTCATAGAAGTTTCCACGGCTACTTCGCTAGTGACTGTGGCGTCGACCAAAATAAGGAGAACGGCCTAAAACAAGGCGAACTTCCCATTTTTCAAAGCCCTTTGAATAAGCTGTTTTTCTGAGTAGTAGGCTACGACGAACATGGCTGTGGATGCTAAGAGGGCCATCGGGAAAAGTTTCTCGGGAGGCATGTAGAAGTTTCCCGTTGCCGAAGCAACTATTGGGTGGACAACGTAGAACAGT
>JANWZT010000234.1 GCA_025054515.1 Candidatus Caldarchaeum sp. | reverse complement strand
CGAATTGCTTCATCCCGTTCGTCCACACCCGTCGAAACCTTTTCCGCCATCCCCTTCACCACCACTCCGTAGTTGTGAACAGCGTCCCACGGCATCGCGAAATCCACTTTCAGCAACGGCGAAATCAATTTCCGCATGCTTTCGTAGATTTTTCTCCCCGCTTCCGTCAAGGTAATTCCGCGCCGGGTCGACACAACATAACCCTGACCAGACAATCGGGCAAGCATCGTCCACACCGACCCTCCCCCCACACCCAGACGCTGCTTCAGCTTCTTCCGCCCGACAAACGGCTCCGACCCCAGCAGAAGAATCATGTAAACAAGCTGAACGCCCGTAAAAGCGGGCAACGGCCCCTTCATCTCTTTCGACGAAAGAAGCTTCCTAATAGTTTCCATCCAAACGAAAAACTTTAGCGCTTCAAATAAATCTTAGCCGACGCCTATGCTTTCCAGCAACCTCTTCACCGGCTTGTCATCGAGGTCGTCAAGCGACTGACCAACACCGAGGAAGAGAAGAGGCTTTCCCGTCGCATGGGAGATCGACAGCGCTGAACCTCCTTTGGCGTCGGCGTCGACCTTTGAAAGAACGACGAAATCTATTCCCACCACTTCATCAAACATCTTTGCTTGGTTGACGGCGACGTTTCCCGCCAGCGCGTCTCCCGTGTAGATGACGTAGTCGGGTTTGACGACTCGTTTGATTTTGCGCATTTCCTCGAGGAGGCCTCTGTCGACTTCGGTTCGGCCCGCTGTGTCGATGAGGACGAAGTTGGCCCGGAGCGATGTTGCTTTGTTGACGGCGTCGACTGCGACGGCTGCTGGATCTGCTCCGTAGTGTTGGCTGACCACGATGAACCCAGCTTTCTGGCCGAGTGTTTCAAGCTGTTCTATGGCTCCCGCTCGAAATGTGTCGGAAGACGCAAGAATGACTGAATATCCCCGCTTCCGCAAATAATGCGCGAACTTGACGACGGTGGTGGTTTTTCCGGAACCGTTCGGCCCCACGAAAAGAACCACAACCGGCCTTCCTGTTTTACGGGACTCCTCAACTCTTTTGAAAATCTCTCCGACGTCCGCCTCCTTAAGCAGCGATTCAACGGCCTTGCGAACAGCCTGCCGCAAAACCTCCTCCTGATCCCCAAACCTGGGAACCTTCATCCCTGCAAGCGTCTTCCTCAAATCATTGATCAAGGCCTCAGTCGTTTCGACGGCCACATCAGCCGAAACAAGTTGAAGATAAAAATCCGAAAGAACTTCTTCAACCTCTTTAGCCGACGGCTTAGCTGTCTTCAACCTGTCGACTAAAGAAGAGAAGATTTTCGCAACATTTTTCAACATCGAAAGCTACCCTTGACGCTGCTGAGCCGCGAAAACACGGTTGAGAAACCTCCTCAGCTCCTCCGCCCTCGCCGCGTATTCTGCGGCACGTTTGGAAAGAGTGTCTCCGTAGGCCTGCAAAGCTTGACTTCTTTTGGTGAGGAGCTGCTGAGTGTCCTCGAGGGCTTTTACGGCGTAAACTCCCGCCCCGAGGTTGACCGTAACTTTTTCAACAGATTCGAGATTCGCTTCAGCAAACGACCCCGCTCCAAGAGGAA
>JANWZT010000233.1 GCA_025054515.1 Candidatus Caldarchaeum sp. | reverse complement strand
ATTATCGAAGGGAAAAAATATCGCGGCGCCTTGGTTGTCGAGCCTATCCCCGGCATCCACTTCAACATAACGGTTCTCGACTTCGCGTCACTGTATCCAAGCATTCTGAAAGAATACAACCTCAGCTTCGAAACAATAAACTGCCCTCATCAAGAATGCAGGTCGAACACGATCCCAGAAACTCCTCACTGGGTGTGCAGGAAACGGAAGGGGTTGCAGAGTAGCTTGATAGGTGTAATCCGCGACATCCGTGTCAAATGGTATAAACCCATGGCCTCAGACAAATCGATCAGCCAAGTTCAGAGAAGCTGGTATGAAGTAGTTCAGCGAGCTTTGAAGGTTTTCCTCAACGCCAGCTACGGCGTTCTCGGGTTCGAGGAATTTCCGCTCTACTGTCCGCCGCTCGCGGAAAGCACCACCGCCATCGGCAGGTATGTCTTCTCTTCAGCGGTTGAGAAGGCGAAATCTTTGGGTATAGTAGTCGTCTACGGCGACACCGATTCTATTTTCCTCAAAGCAGAAAAACCTGAACACGTTAAGGAGATTATTAGATGGGCTAGCGAAAAGTTCCGGCTCGACCTTGAATTCGACAAAATCTACCGGTACGTGGTCTTTAGCAGGAGAAAGAAAAACTATCTCGGCGTCACCGACAGGGGGGTCGTTGACGTCAAAGGTTTGACGGGCAAAAAGCGTAACATCCCTGTCTTCATCAAGGAAGCGTTTGATGACATGCTTCGGCAATTGGCGGAGGTCAAATCAGCCGAGGAGCTCGACGCCGTCAAGAAGAACATTCGTCAGGTGATTTCAACATGGTATTCAAGACTGAAGAACAGGACGTTTGAAATCGATCAGCTCGCCTTTAGGGTGATGATGTCCAAAACCATCGAAAGGTATGAGAAGACGACGCCGCAGCATGTCAAGGCTGCGAAAAAGCTTCAAGCCCTCGGCGTTAAGGTCGGGCCCGGCGATATCATCAGCTACGTCAAAACAAAAGACAAAGAAGGGGTCACGCCGCTGCAACTGGCTCGTAAAGAAGTCGTTGACGTCGACAAATACATCGAATACATGCGTTCGACCTTCGAGCAGGTTCTGGACCCGCTTGAAATCGATTTTGACAGCGTCGTGGGGTTGACGAGCCTCGAAAGTTTCATGTAGTTTAGCGGTCGGCTTCGACGGGCCAGTAGTTTAGAGACCAGTAAATGGGCGGTATGTTGGCTATCTGCTCTCCACGCAGCAGGTATTTCATCACAGGCAGTAGACGGAACGACGGAGGGCTGATTTTCACCCGGTAGGGCTTATCGCCCCCTTCACTTCGGATGTAGTACATCATCTCTCCTCTCGCGGCCTCGGTTCTCGCAACTGCTTCGCCGGCCGGAACCCGGATGTTTATGGGATGTTGCTTTAATTTGACCGGCCCGTCCGGCATCATCTCAACCGCCTGCGAAATGATTTTACAGCTTTCCCGCATTTCCTTAAACCCTACAATGGCTCTGTCGTAGCAGTCGCCACGCGTCCCCGTCGGGACATCGAATTTGAGCGCTGGATAGATGTCGTAGGGGTTGTTGACGCGGTTGTCATATTTGACTCCCGATGCAC
>JANWZT010000232.1 GCA_025054515.1 Candidatus Caldarchaeum sp. | reverse complement strand
TTCTCGTCCGAGTGCCTTTGAATTCTGGACAGATTGACCTCTCTCGTACGACGCCTGCTTTTCCTTATTTCCGCTAACAAACGGTCTCGGAAGCCGGTTTTAGCCGCTGATTTTCTGAGGACTATCTCAGCCTGCGTTCGCACTTTCATACTTCATCAACTCCTTCAAACCTTCCTCGATTTCACGGATCTTTGTCTTAACTATTTTGGCGGCCTCCAAAACCATTCGCCGAGGAGGCAGAAACCCGAAGCTTTCGACGTAGAAATAGCGTCGGTTATTTTCCTCGTAGAGGGTCGCTATACCAGCCATCCATTTTGTATGTTTTCTGCCTCTGCCGAGCCTTACGTAGAGCTCCATCTCAACTTTTTGGCCCGGCGCCAAAGCAACCACGGGGATATCGCCACTGAAGGGAGCCACCGAAATTCCAGTCCTTTCGGGCTTTATGTCCCGCGAATAAACGGTGACTGGCTCGTTTAAGGCCTCGGCCCTTAGTACAAACCGGACGACGCATTTTTCACATCCCAGCCTGCTTTGGCATTTGCATTCTTCGGCGATGTTGAAATTTTCCAAATCGGTTATGAAAGGGATGAGCGATATACGGTGGGCGAGAACTTCGTTGGTCATCACGGATGAATTTTCGATAATAAGCACTTCTTCGACGGCCATGGTCGGAACCTCCTTGATGATAACCCTCCTCAGCGCGTTGGCTAAAGGCTGGGGAATGTCCGTGACGTCCAGAGTTATCGATTCGGCGTCCTCTGAAATTATTTTCAACTTGGTTCGCTGTTTCTGTATCAATCATACGTTATTTAAATGTGTAACGAGAAAACGCTTTAATAAAGCGACAGATTAGCATACGCAACATGGAAGTTCAAACACAGTCCTTCGACTTGAAGATAACCGAAAGGGCGGCCAAGAAAATTGCCCAACTCATCAGAGATGAAGGCGGAAGCGAAAAGATGGCTCTGCGCATCTACATTACGGGAGGAGGCTGCTCTGGATACCGTTATGGCATGGCTTTGGATGAAAACATCTACGAAGACGATGTGGTGGTGCAATCTCACGGGGTTAAGGTTGTGGTGGATTCTTTCAGCGCCCCATTCATCGAAGGCTCTGAAATTGACTACGTCGAGGATGTGATGGGTTCGGGATTCGCCATCAACAACCCCAACGTAGCTTCCACGTGCGGTTGCGGCCATTCCTTCAACCTGAAATGAAACCCGGGCCCGGGGATAGAGCACCCGATTTCACCGCCTTAGATCCTGAAGGCCGCACCTTATCCTTACGCGACCTGCTGAAAGGCCATAAACTGCTTGTACTTTATTTCTATCCAAAAGATGATACGCCGGGCTGCACGACTGAAGCATGCGGGTTCCGGGATTCGATGGACAGACTCAAATCCAGCAACGTCAACGTGGCCGGCGTAAGTGTCGACCCGCCGGAATCCCATCAAAAATTTGCAAAAAAATATAATTTTTTATTATAATGCTAAAATATTTTTTTATTATTTATTTTAGAAAATAATATAAATATAACGATTATTTTTATTTTATTTAATGTTAAGAATTTTTGATGGCGGAATGAATTAAAATTAATG
>JANWZT010000231.1 GCA_025054515.1 Candidatus Caldarchaeum sp. | reverse complement strand
AGAAGAGGCTTAGGCAGCGGGAATTCCGGAAAGAAAGGCAGCAAAGGTATTTGGAGAAACGTTCGGAGCTCGACGAAAGCCTCGAAGAAGTTTTCGACCAGAGAACCCTTCTCACGCTCTACGACCTGCTCAACGTAGGTCATTTGCGGGAGGTATATGGCGTCATCAGCGCCGGTAAAGAATCGCGCGTTTACCACGGAGTCGCATCTGACGGAGCCGAAGTCGCGGTCAAAATATACCTCATTTCCTCGGCTGAATTTAGACGGAACAGGCTCCAGTACGTGGCCGAAGACCCCCGGTTCAAAACAATACCGACCGATTTCAGGAAATTTATCTATCTGTGGGCGAGAAGAGAATACGCAAACATCGTTGAAGCATTTCAGGCGAACGTCGCCGTCCCCAAACCATACGTCCAAAAGGAAAACGTGTTAGTGATGCAGTTTCTCGGAGAAAACGGCGTCCGCTATCCGCTCCTCGTCGAAGAAACATTCGAACCCGACGAGCTGGAAAACATCAGAGAACAGCTGATCGAGAACATCAGAAAACTATACCATGAAGCAGATATGGTGCACGGCGATTTGAGCGAATACAACGTCGTCGTCGCCAAAAATTTACAGGTCTACCTAATTGACATGGCCCAAGCCGTCAAACGAGGCCATCCCCTCGCCGAAACACTTCTTGCAAAAGGCGTGGAGACCCTCTGCAACTTTTTTAATAAACGAGGACTACATACGGACAGCGAAGACATGGTTCGCGAAATACTGGCGGAGAGGTGAGAATGTTTGTCCGAAGGACCCCGTTTCCAAAACATAACCCAGTCCTCGTTCGTCGTAAACATCCCGAAGGAGCGGATCGGCGTGCTTATCGGGGAAGGGGGGTCGGTCAAATCCGAAATTGAGAAGATTCTCGGGGTCGTTCTGCAGGTCGACAGCCGTGAAGGAACTGTCGTGATAAACCTCGCCAAGCGCGTCGAAGAGGGCGGAGACCCGTCGGCGCTTTTCAAAGCGCGGGACATCGTGACGGCCATCGGACGTGGATTTCCACCCGAAAAGGCCCTCAAGCTTGCCCGCGATGGCTATGCGTTGTCTGTCATCGACCTCACCGACGTCGTGGGGAACAATATCAACCATTTGACGAGGGTGAAGGCCCGTGTCATAGGTTCTGGGGGAAAGACGAGGAGAATCATCGAGGAAACGTGCCATGTGGATGTCTCTGTTTACGGAGACACCGTCGCTATCATTGGGGAATACGAGGATGTTCGGGCGGCTGAAGAAGCAGTGATGACCCTTGTGGAAGGCGCTCCACACGGAGCCGTCTACCGGATGGTCAACGAATACGCCCGCCGCCGCAAAACCGGAGGCCTTTATCCGCCGAGAACACCCTACTGAAGGCCCATCAAAACTCCGAGCAATAAAATCGCGGAGCCTAAGGGGACCATCAGCGTTCGGGTGCTGATTTTCGCACTGGCGGTCTGGCTCGTGGGCGAGGCGTTTGCAGCGTGGCGTCTTTCAGCGCGCGCCGCATCGGTGCGCCCGCGCGGATGAGGTATCCTGTAGTCTGGGTGAGAACGATGGAACCAGCCGTCTACACGCCGAGCAAG
>JANWZT010000230.1 GCA_025054515.1 Candidatus Caldarchaeum sp. | reverse complement strand
GTCTTTCGGCTTAACGGGGTTCTGACGACGCATGTGGACAAGGTGGTGTGTAACCCGCCTTTCGGCCTCCGGATGAAGCTACGGGAGCCGGAGAAATTTTACACCGAATCATTCAAAGCCATCCGGAAAGCATGCCCCGACGCGTCCCTGACGGTACTCGTCAACAAACCCGCCACCGCTTTAAAGGCCTTCGAAAACGCGGGCTATACGGTTTTCTCGAAGAGGAAGATTTTGCTCGGCCCGGTTGCGGCCTACGTGTTGACGGGTGTTTAGACGGCCGAAACGTGTTTGAGCGATACGGCGATGATGAGGTGGATGACGCCGGCGACGTAAAGAATTCCCGACAGAACCGAATGGAAGAGATGCCACTGTTTGAAGACGCGGGCCTTTCCGTACAGGTATCTTCCGTAGACGCCGCTGGCTATGAGGAGGAGCACGAGCCAAGCCGCCAGCCCCTGCATCCCGATCAGTCCTTGAATCCCCAGCGACGGGTAGATGCGTTCGTAGAAGTTCCAGTAAGTGAAGGAATAGGGGAACCCGGAATGGATGAGGATGAGGACTCCGCCGGCGGTCGTCAGGTAGCAGTGCGTCTCCAACCACGTCAGTTTGCTCAGCCCGCCGGGCCTGAAAAGATAGGCTTGAGCGGCGACGAGCATCACGGTTCCGGCGTATCCCAGCCGGTAGCCAAAATATCCACCGCCTTTCCAGCCGTACACGTCGAAGACAGGCCGGGGGTTTTCGAGCAGAGGCCCGAACCCGTCGACGAGAAAAAACACAACAACTCCCAGAAGAACGGCCAGAACAGCTCTGTAAACAAGCAGCATACTACGCCGGCCGGCCAACAGGCATCACGTAAACCGGCAGCTCATCGGAAGAAACCTTCAAAATTCTTCTGATTTCGTCCTCGATGAACGCGCCGATCACCACGGTTCCAAGCCCCAGCGACTCGGCCTGCAGATACACGTTTTCCGCCGCATGCCCCGATTCCTGAAAAACGTACTGAACCGCCCTGTCGCCGTACCGGACGCGTGTCCTTTCCACGACGGCTGTGAAGACTATGTTGAAGGCCGCGGCTCCGACCCATTCTTGGTCGATGCAGGCGCTCATCAGAGGTTTGCTGTAATCGCCTTCGGCGACGAGGCTTAGATGATGCCGGTGTGGGTTGTAGTGATAGACTCCGGCCGCGAGGCCTTCGACTCCGCCGTTTTTGACGACGACGTATGTTTCCAACGGATACAACCCGCCCGCCGACGGAGCGGAACGCAACCCAGTCCAAAGATGCGGAGCCGTAACTCCTTGAGCCGCCCAAAGCAACTGAGAAACATCGGACAACGGAAGGGATTCGTCGCGGTATTCCCTCCGAGACCTCCGCCGCTGGATGGCCTGTTCGACGGATAATGGGCCGTCGAGCCTTGGCTTGGGCAAAGCGACTGTTTTCAACTCCTCCAACCTCGGCCTGATTTCTTCACGCCGGACTATAAACCCGGTGAGGAACGTAACCCCCAGCGTAGCCAGCGCCACGACGAGGGAAAGAAACGCGCCTCTGCGGAGAAACCTACGACGCGAAGTCATCAATTACAAAAAGAAGGCCGTTGCATTTATCGCTAACTCGGTG
>JANWZT010000022.1 GCA_025054515.1 Candidatus Caldarchaeum sp. | reverse complement strand
GCTTTAGCTTTCAAATCCTTTACCTCGGACAAGCCGACCTTCTCCAACGACTCATGAATTATGCGTATTTTTTCGGAGTTGCTCAAGTCGTCGCGTACGGCGTGAATGTGTGTCAACACGTTCTCTTGAACGTTCATGTCTGGAAAGTATCTCGTTATCTGAAATGTCCTCGCGACGCCCAGTTTGACGAGTTCATGGGGTTTTAAGCCGTTTGTTTTTTTCGAGTTTATGAAGATTTGACCTTGGTCGGGTGAATATATCGCGCTTATGACGTTGAGCAGAACTGTTTTACCCGCTCCGTTTGGGCCTATAATTCCGAAAATTTCTCCGCGACCGACTTGAAAACTAACTCCTTTCAAGGCTTCAATACCGCCGAATCGTTTGGACACGTCTTTTACATCCAAAACGGTGGCTGGCGGCGAAGACAATTCAATTTGTTTGATGGTTTCCAGTTTATTTAAGTTTGTGAAAATCCTCCCTTTTTCGGGGAACCCGTGGCTTATGTTGTGAAATCAATTTAAATATAGTCGAATGCTTCTCATGCTACATGCTTCATGTTGCCGTTGATGTTGGCGGCACTTTTACCGATCTTGTTGGGTTTGATGATGAAAGCGGCGAAATTTACGCGGTGAAGGTGAGGAGTACGCCGCGTAGTCCTGAACAGGGATTTCTCCGTTCGCTGACCTTGTTGGCTGAAAAACACAGGGTCGATCTTTCTTCCGTCAAAACCATCATCCACGTCAACACGATTGGGACGAATTTGCTCCGTGGTCAGGTGGGCCTCGAGATACCGAAGACGGCTTTGTTGACTACGCGGGGGTTCCGCGATGTTTTGGAGATTGGCCGGCAGAACAGGCCCGAGCTCTACAACATCTTCTACAGTAGGCCGAAGCCGCTTGTTCCGAGGGAGTTGAGGCTTGAGGTGGATGAAAGGGTTGACAGCCGCGGCAACGTCATCAAAGAACTGGATGTCGCTGAAGTAGACGAAATAGCTGAAAAGCTTGTCGCGGAAAAGGTGGAGACGGTGGCGGTTTCTTTTCTCGAAAGCTACGTCAACCCCGTCAACGAGAAAAAGGCTAAGCAACGTCTCGAGGAAAAAACACGAATTCCCGTGACGGCTTCTTATGAAGTCGACCCCGAGCACCGGGAATACGAAAGGACGAGCACGACCGTCGTCAACGCCGTCCTCAAACCCGTTGTTTCACGTTATTTTGATGCGGTGATGCGGAGGCTTGGAGAGGTTGGTGTAAAGACTCCGCTGCAGATTATGAGTTCGGCCGGTGGGTTGGTTGACATCCGGGAATCTTTGGATGTTCCGGTGGCGACGATTGAATCGGGGCCGGCGGCTGGCGTGATTGGTGCGGCCGAGTTGGCCAGCCGTCTCGGAATACGGAACATCATCAGCCTCGACATGGGTGGGACAACTGCCAAGGCCGGTGCCGTGGTCGATGGCCAGCCTCTATACGTGCCGGAGATGGAGGTCGGTGGGAAGGTTCACATGGGGCGGATGGTGAAGGGCAGCGGTTATCCGGTAAGGTATCCTTCAGTGGACTTGGCCGAAGTCAGCGCAGGAGGCGGCACGATAATCGACGTCGACGAATCGGGAGGGCTGATGGTCGGGCCGATGAGCGCTGGAGCAGACCCGGGGCCCGCTTGCTACGGCTACGGGGGGACGATGGCGACGATTACCGACGCGAACCTTGTGTTGGGCAGGGTCGAAACTCTTTTGGGCGGTGAATTCGTCTTGAGGAAAGACCTCGCCGATGCGGCGGTCGGCCGTGTCGCCGCCAAACTGGGCTCCGACGTCGCCGAAGTTGCTTCCGCGGCTCTTGCTTTGGTTAACCATCAGATGGCCCGCGCCGTGCATCTTGTCAGCCTCGAAAGAGGCTACAACCCAGCTGATTTTGTTTTGATGGCTTTTGGTGGTGCGGGGCCGATGCATGCAGCGGAGCTGGCTCAGCAGATTGGGATTTCGACGGTGGTGGTTCCGCCTCATCCCGGGCTTTTCACGTCTCTCGGGCTGTTGATGACAGATTTCCGCTACACCTTCGTGCGAGGCTTCATCCGAAATGTTTCACAGACGTCTGAGGAGGATTTCGAAAATATTTTCGCCGGAATGGAAGCCGATGCTTTGAACCGTCTCAGAGACAGGGGCCTTGACATCCGAAACGCCGTCGTTCTCAGAAGCCTTGACATGCGTTATTTCGGGCAGGGCCATGAACTCGAAGTTCGCGTTGACAGGCCTTTCAAAGCCGGTGAAACCATAAACGTTTTCGAAAACCTTCACGAAGCGGTTTACGGATTTAGGCACAGCGGCGAAACAGTTGAAGCGACTGCGGCGCGGCTTACCGTCATCATCCCGAGGGCGAAGATTCGGCTGAAACAACCCGGCACCGGCCGCGAAAACGTCAAAAGCCGTGTAAGACGAGTTTATTTCGAAGGCGAATGGCTGGAAACCAACGCGGTAAAACGGGAAACTCTTCCGATGGGATATTCCGCCGAAGGGCCGCTGATCGTCGAAGAATATGATTCGACGACGGTTGTGCCGCCGGGCTGGCGGCTGGAAGTGGATGGGCTGGGATGCATGGTGATGAAAAAGGTATGAAGCTCGAAGTCGAGCTGGTGAAGCACAGCCTCGTTTACATATCGGAGGAGATGGGGGTTGCTCTGCGGAAATCGGCTTATTCGCCCAACATCAGGGAAAGAGCCGACCACAGCTGCGCCATCCTCGACGCGTCGGGAAAGCTGATAGGCCAAGCCGAGCACATACCGGTTCACATCGGCTCGCTTCCGCTGGGCCTCCGCAACACGCTGAAGTATCTCGCGGAAAAAGATGTGGAAGTTTCCGAAGGCGACATGTATGTTTTGAACGACCCTTACATCGCTGGGACGCATCTCAACGACGTAACCACGATAAGGCCCGTCTTCTACGGGGGTAAGCTGGTGGCGTACGTTGCCAACAAAGCCCATCAAGTCGACGTCGGCGGCATCGACCCCTCCAGCATAACCATCAGAGCTGAAACAATCTGGCACGAAGGCCTCGTCATCCCACCCGTCAAGCTGATGGAGAAAAACAAACTGGTATCCGACGTCCTCGAAATAATCAAAAGCAATACCCGTATGCCCGAAGTCACGTTGGGAGACCTGCGTGCACAAGTCGCCGCCAACATCCTCGGCGAAAAAAAGCTCATCGAGTTGATTGAGAAGGTTTCGTATCCGGTATTCGTCGAAGCCGTAGAAAATGTTCTCGATAGAACGCATAGGACGGTCAAGTCGGAGCTGGCCGAGATGCCACATGGAACATGTCGGGCCAGCGATTTTCTCGAACTAGACGAACGGGACATCGAAATCAAGGCCTCGGTCGAAATATCTTCGGAAGGGTTTCGCGTCAGCTTCGACGGAACCGACAAACAGGTGGACAGACCTTTGAACGCTGTGTTAGGTGTGACGACGGCGGCGACGACCTATACTCTGAGGACGCTCCTCAGCCGGGATATCCTGCTCAACGACGGGTTTTTACGCACAATTTCAATCGATGCACCGCTTGGCACAGTCGTCAACCCGGTGAAACCGGCTCCGGTCGCGGCGGGAAACCTTGAAACAAGCCAGCGGATAGTCGACACGCTTTACAAAGCTCTTTCGCAGTTGATGCCGGAAAGAATACCCGCGGCAAGCAACGGAAGCATGAACAACTTGATGATGGGAGGCGTCCATCCAGAGACAGGAAGGACATGGGCTTTCTACGAAACCATCGGCGGCGGAGGAGGGGCGAGGCCGGGAATGGACGGCGTCGACGGAATACACTGTCACATGACCAACACCCTCAACACACCCATCGAAGTCATCGAACACTATTATCCAGTTTTGTTCATGTCTTACCGGCTGAGGGATGGAAGCGGCGGCGAAGGCCGTTGGCGCGGGGGCATGGGCATCGAAAGAAGCTTCAAAGCGTTGGCGAAAATACACGCCGCGGTGATGGGTGAAAGAAGCCGCCACAGGCCTTGGGGGCTTCAAGGAGGAGGAGAAGGCGCGCCAAGCGAATACATCGTCAAAAGAGCAAACGGCGAAACAGTCAAGCTCAAATCCAAAGACACAACCATCCTCGACCCCGGCGACGTCCTGATTATACGCACAGCCGGCGGAGGAGGATACGGCTCCGTCTAAAGAAAAAGTTATAGTTAGTCAACTATACTGGGTGCCGTGGTTTCTTCAAGGCCGTCAGTAAAGGTAAATGGGATGTTTCTCATGCAGTTTTATCCACCTCCGCCCCCGCCACCGCCCAAAAGGTTATTCAACGTCGGGATAGTGGTTGCTTTGCTGATAGGGTTGGTTGCCGGCGCGCTGGCCACGTTCATAGTCACGGATGCGGGGGCTGGTGGAGAAAGACAGGCCTTCACGACCACGGTCGTGGTTACCAGAACTGTCGCGGAAGGGCAAGTAACGACAACACCCGAAGGCGTCGACATAGTAGTCAAAATCGGGGAAAAATTCAAAAACCCAGTATTCGAGCTCACCATCACCAAAATCGAGAAAGCAAAGTACTTGCTTCACGAAGAAACATACTTCAAGCCGAAAAAGGACGGCGTCATTTTAATCGTGTCGATGAAGGCGAAGAACATGGTTAACCAAGCGACTGACCTGGCTTTTGCCGTTCAAGAAGTGGTGTTGGTGACCGCGGGACATGGAGCATATCTCATGGCAACACCATTTTCCGAGCTTTCGGAGGTGGACAACGTTTCAGAAGATGTGAAGAAAGAAGCCAAACCTTATGTCGGTTTAGAGACGGAAGTAGAGCCGGGCCAAGAAATCGAAGCAACCCTGACCTTCGTCGTCCCCTCCGAAGCCAGACCAGCCGTGCTATACCTTACAATCCTACAGCAAGGGTTAGAAAGTCAAAAGATAGGCGTTTCTCTTAGCTAAAGGATATTCAGCCGCTTTTCGCCGCCGCGGCGGCCACTGCTTTCCCGATTTTTCATCAACAACACAAACAGCAACAACGTGAACGATTTTTCAACAACCGCGAACATCACGACAATCAAAGCCGGAAAAGGGTGCACAGTTAAATTTTAGACCGGTTTTCTGGAAATGATGAACGTCCTGCTGCTTCTTCTGATTTTGAGCAGCTTGCTCGGCGTCGTGTTTATGGCCGTTGCTTTGCCTGTTGTTCCGCCTTGGCTCGCGGCCATTTTGCTCACCGGGTTCGGCGGTTTTTTGGTCGCTACGTTCCTCGCCCTGCGTGGGAAGAAGGCCGGCTACTGGGTTGGGCTTGTACTGGCCGTCCTCGTCCTCCTCGTGTCATTCCCCGACCCCGACCACCAAATCTTCCTCCGAACAGGCCGAATCCTCGAATCGACAATCCTCATCGTCGGAAACATCCTCCAAGTAGCCTACATCGCCGCCTTCATCCAACAAACAATCCGCCGCAAACAAACATCAGCCGAAAAAATCACGTAACCCTTCATCCACACGTCGCCGCCGAAAGCTGTTTCGACGTCGTGCCGACGGATTTTATGCCGTGGAATATTCTTCGACGAAGACGGTTTTTTCCACGCCTTTGGCGGCTTCTTTGATTTCTTTGGCGAGGGCTCGTTTAGCGAGCTGGAGGCCGGGGATGAGGAATGCGTCTTCGGGGATTTTTATCCGTGCTTCTGGAGGTGTAAGCGTTATCTCGAATTTTTCGACGGGCACGTCTGGGATGCGTAGGTGGATGAGGTTCTTGATTTTTTCGAGGTCGTCGGTGAGGATGGATTTGACTTCGACGTCGCAGAGAAGTGTTTTGCCGGCGAGGTAGTGGTTAAAGTCGACCTGCACACGGCCCGAGCCGATGGCCCTTACAACGCCTTGCCTGCCTTCGACGTTGACTACAGCGCCCACCCGAAGCGGCGCGTCAGCGTCCCTAAACTTACGAAGCGGGATGGTCCGGACGTTTGCTGGGTCACGTGTTCCGAAGGCCTTTTCCGGAGCGATTTCGAAGCTTTTCTTCTCGGCGGGCTTCATCCCGACCAGCTCGTCTTCAACGGCTTTGAGAAGAAGGCCTTTGCCGACGATGACGAGACGCGGCTCGTAGGTCTTCGAAGCATCTCGTACACCGGCTTTCACGGCCTCTTCTTCGACGGTTGTGTCGACCAGCTCACCAGTCTCCTTAACGCGAATTGTGTAATCCACCAAAACGTAGGAATTCGGCTGAACGGTCAAAGCCTGCTCGGCGGACGATGTTTCCTCCGTCATCCCGAGAGAAACCTGTGATGCTTTATTTAACGTCTGCGTGCCGTGGCCTTGTTTACGCCCGTTCGCGATGCAGAGGCTTCTCGCAGTTCTAGGGTGTGAACGGCCAGCGGGTCTGTTTGAAGGCCTCGTCCCAGAACATGTATTCGTAGATTGTTGAAAGCCGGAAAAGCGCGACGGCTTCGGCCTTGTCTTTTTCAGTCATGTTTCGGGAATTTTCTTCCGCCACGTTTTTCACGTTTTCGACGGCCTCCTCGTATTCCCGGGAAGAGTAGGTGTTTATCCATCTTTGGTAGGTTGGGTTGGGCGAGCCTTTGGTCAGGAGGGTTTTGCCGACTTCAAGGTAGACCCAGAAGCAGGGAAGGACGGCGGCGAGGCCCTGCTCGAATGGTTTCTCGTAGGCCGTGGCCATGAGGAAGTCTGTGTAGGCTTGGTTTACGGGGGACATTTTGGATGTTCGAAGGTTTTCGGGTGCGAACCCCCATTCGGCGAGGAGAAAATCATGAAGTGATTTCCGTTCGAAAGAAAGGGTTGCTTCCGCGTTCCGCAGGAGGGTTAATCCGGTTTCGTCGTCTGGGGCCTTCACCGCCACCAAGGCCACCGCCCGGGCGAACCTGCTGAGATACAAGGCGTCTTGGATGATGTATTGTTTGAAGACGCTGTTGTCGAGAGAACCCGATACAAGGCCTTCGACGAAAGGATGTTTCAGAATCGCGTGGTAGACGTCGTCGGCCGATTTCCAGAGCAGATCGATGAACCGCGTCAAAGATGTTCGCCTCGGTGGACGGCGTCCCAGAACATCGCCTCGTAACGCTGGATGGTTTTCGCGATGGTCTTAAACCGGTTATGCGGGGATGTGAGATATTTTTCGACGATGCCGAGGCCTTCTTCCTCGACCCATGCGGGTGTTTCGGAAAAGAATTCGAGGAAATCGACGTTTTTAACGGCGTAGCTTTGTTTCAACGCTTTCGCCAGCCGTCCGCATGCCGCCCCCCAGACGGGGAGGTTCACTATGAGGGCGAACGCTTGTTCTCCGGGGTTGGCGTAGAGGGCCAGCCACGCGAGGTAATGGGTGTAGGCCACGGCGTCGGGTGAAATTCGTGGGTTTGAAACATCTTTGATGTTCAGTTCTTCGGCCATTTTCAGGAGTAGGGTGAAAGCCTGAGCGTCGCCGTTCTGAAGTTTGGTGAAGTAGCTGGCTTCGTCGTAGCTGTTTGTTTTGGCCGCCATGACCGCAAGGCTTCGGATGTCATGATGCACGATATAGAGCTGGTTTTCAACGAACAGCTTGACAGAATCGAGTGGAAGCCTGCCGGATTCAGCGTCAGCCAACAAAGGATGGTTGAGCACCGATTTGTTCAACGGCGCCAACTCAGACCTCGTTTCATCCAGTAGTTTCCGAGACAGCATGAGTCAACCCAAGCCACCGAAGATATAAACAGTTGAATAACCCGCTTAATCCTCTTCAGAAAGCCGGGCATTATTCCGGCGGTGCGGAACTTTGGCCGTATGAGCGGGTTGCCGTTTCACGGCCCGCGAAAGTTTTTTAATGGCCAGATAGCTGTTTACAACGCCTGTAAAGGCCTACGTTCTCCAAGGTGTCTAAGTTGTATCAGCATGATAAGCCAAAGGTTTTGTCAACTGGCACCACCACGGTCGGCATGGTGGTCAAGGACGCGGTAGTAGTGGCCACGGATACGCGTGTTACGGCTGGGTTTTTCGTAGCCCACCGACGTGGAAAGAAAGTGTTCCCCCTCGCCAAACACGCGGCCATCACCATAGCCGGAAGGGTCGCCGACGCCCAAACACTCATCGACCTCCTCAAAGCAAACATCAACTACTACCAGATCATGCGCGACAGGCCCATGCCTTTGCAGGCGGTCGCACGCCTCACATCAAGCATCATGTTCAACTCAAGGTTCTTCCCCTACTACGCACAGCTCATCATCGCGGGAATCGACGACGAAGGCCCCCATCTCTTCAACCTCGACCCCTTCGGCTCCGTAACCGAGGAAAAACTCATCGCAACAGGCTCAGGAAGCCCCGTCGCCTACGGAGTTCTGGAGCCCAACTACCGGGAAGACATGAGTTTTGAATCGGGGATCGAGCTGGCTTTCCAAGCTGTTTCGGCCGCGATACGCCGGGATGCCGGAACCGGCGACAGCATCGACGTGGCATATGTTTTGAAAGATAAGGGATACGGCGAGCTTTCTCTCGATGAGAAAGCTCCGCTTTACCGCAAATACTTCACCTACCTCCCGGTTACTTAGTTTGGTGTAGGGTTTGTTGGCGTCGGTTGAAAGACTGCGGACAGAACTGCTACGGTACTTCGTGTCCCTCGAGACCGCCGAGCCCGCGGTGTCCCGCATCGAATACGAAGGCCCTCGCATCGCCGTATACACCAAGAACCGTGACGTGTTCAGGGACAGGGACAAGATAGCGCGGGAACTCGTCACCCTCATCAAGAAACGCGTCGTGATCAGGCCCGACGAAGAGCTTCGCAGGCCCAAGGACGAAACGGAGGAAATCATCAAACGAACTCTTGGAGACGGTTACCGCCTGATATTCGACGAGCCTCTCGGCGAAATCGTCATCGAATCAAGCGACCCACGCATCACCAACATCGACCGAACCGAAATTCTAAACCACCTCATCGAAGAAACCGGATGGGTCATACGGATAAACCGAGACCCGCTGATGCCGTCCAAAACCATCGACCGCATCAAACGCTATTCCTACTGGAACACAAAAGAAAAACTCGAAATACTACGGAACGTCGGCGAAAGAACATTCCGGACCATGACATTCGATTCACGGGACGTGCGGATAACGGTTTTGGGGGCGGGCAGGCAGGTCGGCAGGTCGTGCCTCCTCATCCAGACAAGCGAAAGCAACGTCCTCCTCGACTGCGGCCTTTCCGCAGGAGCCTCGTCCAGCCTCAGCTTCTACCCGAGGTTCGACGTCGTCCCAGACCTCATCCAAAACCTCGACGCCATAGTCATCTCCCACGCCCACCTCGACCACGTCGGCCTCGTCCCCTACCTCTTCAAATACGGATACAGAGGCCCCGTCTACGCCGTCGAGCCATCGATACCGTTGATGGCCCTCGAAGTAACCGACTACGTCTCCGTGGCCGGGAAAGAGGGAAGCTTCGCGCCCTACGGCGAAGCAGACATCCGCCTCGCCCTCCAGCACAGCTTCCCCCTCAAATACGGCGTAGTCACCAACATCACACCCGACATCCGCGTCATGTTCTACAACGCAGGCCACATCCTCGGAAGCGCGGCGGTCCATGTCCACGTAGGCGAAGGCCTTCACAACATCGTCTACACCGGAGACTTCAAGTACGAAAGGTCGACGGCCCTCGACCCCTGCGTCTCCAAGTTTCCACGCGTCGAAACACTCATCATGGAAAGCACCTACGGAGCAACTCCAGTCCCCTACACGCTCGAGCAGAGCGAGGCCATCCTCGCTGAAAAAATAACATCAACCATCAACAGAGGCGGAAAAGTCATCATCCCCGTCCCAGCCATCGGAAGAGCGCAGGAAATCATGCTCGTCCTCAACAAGCTACTCGCCGAAAAGAAGCTGGCTGAAACACCTGTTTTCCTCGACGGGCTGGTCGTCGAAGCAACCGCCATACACACCGCCTTCCCCGACTACTTCACAGCCGAGCTTCAGCAAAAACTCCGCGAAGGCGAAAACATCTTCCTCAGCGAATATTTCACACCCGTCAAAAGCGAGCAACAGAGACAGGAAATACTCGAAACCAAAGGCCCCACCGTAGTGATTTCGACGTCTGGAATGCTTGAAGGCGGGCCTGTTTTAAGATATCTAAAGGAATTTGCCGCAGACGAGAACAACCTGCTGCTTTTCGTCAGCTACCAAGTCGAAGGAACATTGGGAAGAACCCTGCTGAAAGGCGTGAGGGAAATTACGCTGAGAAACGAAGAAGGAAAAGCCGAGATAGTCAACGTCAAAATGCAGGTGGAGAAGGTCGACGGCTTCTCAGGCCATTCCAGCAGACAACAGCTCATCAACTACGTCAGACGAATCAACCCCAAGCCCCGGAACATCGTCCTCGTTCACGGCGAAGAACAAGCAGTCGACAGCCTCGCAGAAGCACTATCCCGAATCACGCCCGCAACGATATTCACACCACACAACCTAGAAACAATATCACCCGTCTCCTAACACAGCAGGCAGCAAGACTTTCAAAGGTTAGAGAAAACTCAAAAGACAGCATATAACAATTTTTAGAACCCCAGTGAACATAGCTCCAAGCTGGAAAAAATTATAAAAACATGGACCGAGAACCAAACCCGTGCACCGTCAGTTTGTCTTGACAGCTGTAATACTGCTTCTATTAGCCAGCTTCCCAACCCTGCCGGCGCAAGCAGAGCAACAAACAACCATGTTGTCAGGAACCCTCTCGATCATGTACGGCGACCCGCCGACCGGCGAATCTTACACTCGATACTTTCTGACAAAACAGGACGGAGACTGGGTTGAACTACAGTTCGACGAGCCTCCGCCCTACTGGTATTCAGGCCGATATGTGGAGATTCGGGGAACGGTTTTGATGGAAAGAGACGCCGTAAGAGTCGACGCATATTCCACGGCGGATTCGATGACCATGGGTGAGGGATTTTTACCGCAAGCCGTGGGAACCCGCCGTGTTATAAACATCCTCGTGCTCTTCAGCGACCATCAAGGCCCCATACCTTTCAGCCCGACCTCCTACGACAACATGTTCAACAGCCCAAGCAACTCTCTAAAACACTACTTCCTCGAAATGTCGTATGGTAAGCTCACTATCGTGGCAGACATAGCCGGCAATCAATGGTTCATGCTCCCTCGCTCGAAAAGTTCTTACGCGCCATGCGGATGGGGGACGGCATGTGCTAACTTGAACACGCTTCTGATAGACGCCGTCACCTTAGCTGACCCCTACGTCGACTTCAGCAACTACGACAACATAAACATCATAGTCGGAAACGATTTGGACTGCTGTGCATGGGGCGGCATGGCGACGTTGACACTGGACGGAGTCACCAAAACCTTCGGAATCACATGGGACCCGCCTTGGGCTCAGAACATGGCCGTGTTTGCTCATGAGATGGGTCATAGCTTTGGCCTTCCTCATTCAGGCTGGGTCTACGCACCCTACGACTCTCCTTGGGATGTCATGAGCAACGCATACGTTGGAGGTGGAAATGTTTGTGGAAACTACTACTCCATGAATAGCGGAATGCCGCTGAACATCGTTTGCTATGTGCCGGTGCATACCATAGCTGTTTACAAAGACAGGCTGGGCTGGATAGACCCGCCGTACAAAACAGTAGTAAACCCATACCAAACAGCTTCTTTCACCGTCGAAGCGCTTTCCCTCACACCCCCCTCAGGACTTAAGATGATTAGAATAGACCTGCCCAACCAGCCGGCCGGACATTTCTACACCGTAGAAGTTAGACGACACATCGGATACGATTCACGGCTGCCTAACCAAGGAGTAATAATCCACAAGTACGAGGAAGGAAGAAACAGATGTATTAACGGACGGTGCGGCTCTGGCCCAGCCTACCCCATCGACTCAACGCCCAACGACAATACTCTAAGTAATGCGCAGTGGTCTGTAGGCCAGACCTTCACAGACACGACGACTGGCTTGAGAATAATCATCACGGCCGCCTCCGGCAACTCTTTCACAGTCGCTATATCATGGACCACTGGACCACCAACACCATCAATCAGCGTCACATATCCAAACGGCGGTGAAACAATCACCATAGGGTCCAGCGTAAACATCCAGTGGGCTTCACAAAACTTGGCAGGCAACGTCGACATTCTCCTGTCTCGGGATGGCGGTACATCTTGGACTGTTCTTTTCGGAAACACCGCCAACGACGGCAGCCAACCATGGACGGCTACAGGCCCGTCCACTTCGTCTGCAAAAATAAGAATCCGAAGCACAGCCGACCATACTGTCTACGACGACAGCGACAACGTCTTCACCATAGTTTCGTCTATCACAGTCACGTCGCCCAACGGCGGTGAAACATGGGAAATCGGGACAACCCAGACGATAACATGGTCCTCGCTGCAGTATCAAGGGACCGTGAAAATTGAGATATCGAGGAACGGTGGAAGATCATGGACTACAATTGTCTCCTCGACGCCCAACGACGGCTCCCATCCATGGACGGTCAGAGGTCCACTGACATCAAACGCTTTGATCAGAATCACCAGCAACCAAAACCCGTCAAACAGCGACACAAGCAACGCAGCCTTCTCGATAACCGACACCACTCCGCCATCAGTAAGAGTCACGACCCCCAACGGAGGAGAATCCATCCAAAGAGGAAGAACCTACACAATCAGGTGGTCGGCGTCTGACGCAGGCGGAATACAGCGCATCGAAATCA
>JANWZT010000229.1 GCA_025054515.1 Candidatus Caldarchaeum sp. | reverse complement strand
ATTTATCGGACGAGGAGGTAAGGCTGAAAAGCCTTGACGATTTTGCGGCGGTTGATGACGGATTCGGTAAGTATGGGGATCTTTTTCTAACCCGGTCCACTGATAAGACGGTTTTGGCAAAGTCGCAGGACGGCGGAACTGTGTCGTCTCTGCTAATGTACGCTCTCGAAAAGAAGGTGATAGATGCTGCCGTGGTTTCCACTGTTTCCGAAGATGAGCCTTTAAGACCTGTGGCGAGGCTGGTCCAAACTGCCGATGAAGTTCTTTCATGCGCTGGCTCTCGATACACTTATGCACCGAACCTTCTTGCGTTGAAGGATGCCTTAGAGAGAAACATAGAGAAACTGGCTGTCGTCGGCGTTCCTTGCCAAGTCAACGGAGTTAGGTATCTCCAGTATTCCACCCCCGACCTCGAATACGCGAAATGGTTTAAGAAACACGTTGTTTTCGTCGTCGGACTCTTCTGTTCCGAAGTATTCACCTATTCAGGACTGGTTAAGTATCTACGGGACGTCGGCGTTGAACCGCGAGATGTGAAAAAGATAAACATCAAAGGTAAGGTCATCATCACCCTCAAAAACGGCGAAGACATCATCAAACCCCTTAAGCCACTCCACCAATATGAAAGACCGGCGTGCCGCTTCTGCCGCGATTATTCAGCCGAGCTGGCGGACATATCGGTAGGGGCTTTAGCAACCCATGGATGGACCATAACGGTCGTCAGATCTTTCGCGGGACGCAATATAATCGACGATGCAGTGAAGAGCGGCTTTTTGGAGTTTAGACAGCTTTCCACAGAGGATGAATCGGTAAAACTTTTGAAAAAGTTGTGTGTCAAAAAAAGGGAGAGAGTTACACCTCTTATCTTCGAAAATAATGTTTAAATAACTTACGACGTGTTTGTAGGCGTGCCAAGAAGAAGTTTGTCGCAGCTTCTTGTCGAAGCGTTGGCGCTCGCGGACAGGTTGAATACGATTTTTGAAAAGCTTCCGCCTGAACTAAGGGAAACAGTAATCCGTTATTCACAGAGAAAAAGGGTGAAGAAACGTAGAAGAAAAATCCCTAAAAAAATCAGAGCCAAACAAAAAACTGTCCAGTCAAGCGCTTAAGATCAACCTTTTTTCAGTTCTTCATTTAATTCCTTTTCTATTTCTTCAAGTGGTTTGGGCGGAGGTGTTGTCGCGAGAGTATATCCTATCCACGCGATGATGCCCAAAATGGCTGCCACCGCGGCGAAACCCGTGAGCTTAAGAACCAAGATGTCGATGCCTGCGATAGGCGGAAGAAAAACGGCCCATCCGTAGACGATTATTCCAGCTATGCTCGCGACCAACAGCAACGCTCCCAAGGTCTGGTCCTTTGGCATGCGTTTGATTCTGCCGATGTGAATATAAATTTAACTACAGCATGCAGGTTTTGTCGGCGAATTGCAGCGCCAGCAGTCTGTCACGGTTAGGATAAGACACGGCGATGTCGAGGTGGTGTTCGAGGGCGACAGGGACGCTGTTTGGGAATCCGTCAACCGATATTTCGCGGAATTGCTTGGTCCAGTTGATCTGATGATGAAGTTGATGGGTGATACGTCCGTGACCGAGGCGGCGGAGAAGCTGGTGGGGAA
>JANWZT010000228.1 GCA_025054515.1 Candidatus Caldarchaeum sp. | reverse complement strand
AGTCGTGGAAACGGGTTTCGCGTGTTTCGCCTGTTTTTTCGTAGAGCCGCATGTTTTGTTCAAAGTCGATTTCGAGGCCTGTATACCGAAGTGGCTGGCCAGAATTTTTCGTTAGCTGGACGCGTCGGCCGAGAAAACGTGTCAGAGCGTCGTTGCATTCGTCCTCTCGTCGGTAAATGGTTCCGTCGGGAAAAGTAAGCTCAATAGTTTGGTCGACCAGTTTGGCTGAAACTTCGAGAAGCCGCGCCTCTTTCTTGGCCGATAGGGCGTAGCCCGTTTCAACGTCCACAACAGCGTATACCCTGTCCCCGACCAGCCCGTCGAAGCCGACGAAACCCGTTTCCAGCTCTTCGCCCGCCAGCGATTTAACAGGGTATCTGAAGATTCGTTCGACAACGCCCACTACATTCAAAACATCGTCAGGAACATTTTCTTGGTTTTTAACTTTGAGGGCCGGTTTTCAGGAGGGCTGATTTCATTCTGAAAAACCAGATTAGCGACGCAAGTTCAAGTGAAATGGAGAAGAATACGGCGTAGCCGACGCCGAAGTCGTATAGGGCGCCCATGAACCCGCTTCCAACGAACCATGCGAGCCCGAAGACCGTGTTGAAGATGCCGAATGTGAAGCCGCGTTTTTCGCTCGGCGACATGGTTGCCACGGCTGCGCGCATTATGGTTTCCTGCACGCCCATGCATGCTCCCCAGAGAATTATGCTGACGGCAGCCATCGCGAAACTGGATGAGAAGCCGAGCGGCGCTATGGGGAGTGAGAGGAGTGGTATGGTCAGCAGAACCGATGGCCCTGTTTTGTCGTATATTTTTCCCACGGCGAGGGCGACGGCTGCGTCGACCGCCATCGCGGCCGCGAAAAGAACTGGTATCAAGGCCTCGGGCATGATGGAATGGCGTGCAAAATGGTAGGATAAAAGCTGGAAATGGGCAAAGCCCGCCACGCTCAGCGACACGAACACCATGTAGAGCCGGAATACCTGGCTCGTTTTTGCCTCTGTTTCTCTTGGTTGGCTGTATTCGAAAGTTTGGGGCTGAGGGATGGTCTTTTTGGCGGCTGTTAGGGCGAGCATCGACAGGGCCGCTGGAATTGTCAGTATTGCGAAAGCTTCGCGGTATCCGCCTCCGACAAGGAGGGCCAGAGCCACGATAAGCGGGCCGAGGACTGCTCCGATTTGGTCGAGTGCTTCGTGAAGGCCGAACCCCCATCCTCGACCCATCCTTGCCGTTGCGTAGGAAAGCATGGCGTCTCGCGCCGGTGTTCTGATGCCTTTGCCCAGCCTTTCGAAGATGATAAGCAGCGCGGCCAGCTCCCATCGGTTCGCCAAGGCGAGGAGAGGCACTGCGAAAAGGTTCAAACCATATCCGAGGAAGGTGATGAGCCAGTAACGGGACGTCCGGTCGGCATAATGGCCTGAGACGATGCGTGTTCCGTAGCCGATGAATTCGCCCAGCCCCGCGACGAACCCGATGACCGCGGCCCCCGCTCCCAGAAACTCGAGATAGGGCCCGGTTATGCTCCGTGCGCCTTCGTAGGTCATGTCGGCGAAAAGACTGACGACACCCAACAACAACACAAACCTCAACGCCGAAACGCCGCGTTCAAAACC
>JANWZT010000227.1 GCA_025054515.1 Candidatus Caldarchaeum sp. | reverse complement strand
TCAAGAACATATGATTTCTCAAGGATCGATTGAATAGAAGTTAAGGTTTTTTGGGGGGCGGACAGCTGTTCGAGAATCAGCCTCACATCCTCCTTAAGCTTGGCCAAAGCCTCTTCCAAAAGGCTTATCCTTTCCTCCATCTTTTCGATGAGCTGAATCCGTATCGCGGCGACCTCTTTGCGGAGGTCAGCCAAGGCGTCCGTCTTCCGCGGAAGCAAGCCCATGGGTATGCTGGCCTTAAACATGATAATAAACTATATCGTTGGAAAACAGTCGAGCCCCCTAAGGTTTTCGTAGAAAAACATGTTTTTATATCGTGGGCGGAGACGAGATGGAGGAAATGACGGTATCCGAGCGGCGTCTGCTGGTCAGGTTTTTTCAGATAGGTTCGATCATGGCGTTGGTTGGAAGCATACACATCCTCACCTTGCTGATGCCGTGGTATGTGGTGCGGGCTGACACGGTTTCGGCAACCGTGTTAAGCGGATATCTATTGCCCGAAACCCTCGCTTTGTCATCCATAGGAGGGGTTTTGGCGGGGATCGCTCTGTTGGTGACTTCCTTTTCGTCTAAGCCTTCCGTAGTTAGGCTGATTCTTTCAAGTTTGGCAATTGGAGGCGGAGTCGTCGGCCTTCTTTCCCCCGTCTACCTGAACTTTGTTTTGATCCCCAGCCTGAACGTGGTGGGCGAGCCCGAGCCCGGGTTTTTCATTTCCTTTTTCAGCGCAGTAGTCATCGTTGCTTTAGGCATTCTGGCTTTGGTGACGAGGCCGCAGAAGGTGGAAATTCCATATCCGGGTTATTACGGGATGGGCGAGCAGGAAACAGCAGGGCAACCCGTTGAAACGACCTCGTTTGAGACCGTGGACGCGGTCGATGACGGACTGATTTGTCCGATTTGTTACACGACTGTTACGTCGGAAAACGCAGTGCGGTGCACGTCTTGTGGAGTGGTTTTTCATTCGGGTTGTCTTGAAACTTACGTGAACATTAATGGAACGTGTCCGAATTGCGGTAGAGCGGCTGTCTGAAGGTGAAAGACATGAGCTTAGACGACGTGGTCAAACTCGGTCTTGAAAAAGGGTTTTTCTTTCCGTCGGCTGAAATCTATGCGGGGGCTCCGGCCGGTTTCTGGGAATACGGACATCTCGGCGCGCTTCTCAAACGAAAGTTTGTCGATGCGTGGCACAGGCTTTTGGTGCGGCGCGACGAAATGATACTTGTCGACGGCTCTCTGATTCTACCCAAACCTGTTTTCGTCGCATCGGGCCATCTGTCGACTTTCGCCGACCCTGTCACACGCTGTCTATCATGCAAATCGGTCTTCCGCATAGACCGGCTGATCGAGGAAAAGCTGGGTCTCAAGGTTCCCGAAAGGACGCCGCCTCAAGAAATCGATTCGATAATCAGCAACACAGGCTTCAAATGCCCAGTTTGCGGGGGGCCGTTCGAAAAGGTTTCGCTCTTCAACATGATGTTCAAGGTTTCGATTGGAGCGGCCGGAGAGGAAGCGTATCTGAGGCCGGAAACGTGTCAGAATATTTTCGTCGACTTTCTCCGAATATACAAAATTTCGAGACGACATCTTCCGCTGGCCATCGCGCAAGTGGGCAAAAGCTTC
>JANWZT010000226.1 GCA_025054515.1 Candidatus Caldarchaeum sp. | reverse complement strand
TTTCCGGCTCATCTTCGACACATAAAATCCGTTTAGTCTCTTTCCCGGCCATATCAACACCTCATAATAAGTTTACCACTAAAACAGCTCGTATACAAAACACGCGGTGAACATAATAAAAGGTAATTCATCATACTCTAGCCGAGTCATAAGAAACAACTTGACTATGCACCTTCTAACCAAATCACCTACTTCTCAAACGAAGTTCATTAGAAATTCGTATAAAAAATACCGGTTATCTGGTCTGGGCGTTGAGAGATTGGTATAATCTTCAATATGTTGAGGAGGTTTCTGTGAACTCGCGTAACCAATCTTTCATCATTTATCTGCTGCTCGGTATCGCTATCCTTGCGATGATTTACTTCAATATACAGCAGCAACCTCAATCCCAGGGCCCGCTCACGATTAATGAAGTAGCCAAGCTGGTTGAAGCCGGACAAGTCAGCCGTATCATCATTAATAACGATGATAGTTTGACCGTTATTATCCCAAGTGAAAACAACAAATTTATCGAGCGAAAATCACAAAAAGAACCGGAAACAACCTTGGTTGCACAATTGCTCGATTTGGGAGTCTCTCCGGAAAAATTATCAGCTGACACCTTGAAAATCGAGGCCAAGCCCCCCAGTCCTTGGGGAAGCGTCCTCACCTTTGCTGGCTACTTCTTACCGGTCTTGTTTATCGGTATCCTGTTCTGGTTCATTTTCCGCCAGGCCCAAGGAAGCAACAATGCGGCTATGGCCTTCGGCAAATCCAAAGCCCGGCTCTTTACTGGCGAACACCCGACCGTTACTTTCCAGGATGTGGCAGGGGTGGACGAATCAAAAGAAGAGCTGCGAGAAATTGTAGAATTTCTTAAAGAACCCCAGAAATTCATTCAACTAGGAGCGCGCATTCCCAAAGGCGTGCTTCTGGTTGGTCCTCCAGGTACTGGGAAAACCTTACTTGCCAAAGCCGTCTCAGGTGAGGCCGGGGTTCCTTTCTTCTCAATTTCCGGTTCAGAATTTGTTGAGATGTTCGTCGGTGTGGGCGCAAGCCGAGTTCGCGACCTGTTTGACCAGGCCAAACGCCATGCCCCTTGCATCGTTTTCGTAGACGAAATCGACGCCGTAGGACGGCAACGCGGTACAGGTCTTGGTGGTTCCCATGATGAGCGCGAACAAACCCTCAATCAGCTTCTGGTCGAAATGGACGGTTTTGACACCAATACGAACATCATTATCATCGCAGCAACCAACCGTCCAGACATCCTAGACCCGGCACTACTCCGTCCAGGACGCTTTGACCGTCGAGTTACGTTGGACCGGCCTGACATGCACGGACGAGAGGCCATTCTGAAAGTTCATGCTCGCGGGAAGCCTTTTGAACCGGACGTAGACTTGAGCGCCATTGCCCGCAGCACTCCTGGCTTTGTCGGCGCCGACTTGGAGAACCTGATTAATGAGAGCGCCATCCTCGCTGCCAGACGAAACAAAAAGGCAATCGGTCAAGCAGAACTTGAAGAAGCAATTGAACGGGTTGTCATGGGGCCGGAACGCAAATCGCGCCTGATCAGCGCAGAAGAAAAACGGATTATCGCATACCACGAGGCCGGCCATGCTGTTGTCATGAACGCCATCCCTGAAG
>JANWZT010000225.1 GCA_025054515.1 Candidatus Caldarchaeum sp. | reverse complement strand
TCGCAACGACTCTTTTCACCAATTCCTGAAGGGGTTTGGGGGAAACTTCCGTGGTTGACTGGACGGCCCGACGGCCTTTGACGCTGGCGTAGACGTCGACCGACGACGTCGAACCCGTCTTCGACACGGTGACGCGGTTGTTCGAAAACCTGATCATCTGCCACATCGTTTCATGGCTGGAGACCACGACATCCGAGGCTCCCAGCCTTTCGCCAAGCCTGACGAGACGACGCAGAAAAGCAGGGTCCACCTTCAAACCAGACTCGAACAGATTGGCCCAGTAAATATACGTATCTCGCGGCCCGCAAACATTTTTTCATCGCATGGAGTAGGTGTGGCGGGTTGTTGTCGGTCGACTCGGTTCTCGCGGAAAGAAACACGGAGGCCGTGATGTACCTGCCGACGAAGAAGATGCCCGAATATTTTGTGCTGCTTTCTAAGCCGAGGCAGAGCGTAAGGGTTGTGAAGGATGAGAAGTACCGTCTTTACCTCGTGGACAAGAGGGTTTTCGTCGACGATGTTCTTAAGGCGTCTTACGCGGAGGTTTTCGCCCACAGGCTTCTGCTGCCTTACAAGCCGTTGAAAGGCCGTGAGACGTTCGAAAGGCTGGAGAAAACCTACAAACATGAAATCGTTTTTCAGCTCGTCAAGGACTTGGTCGCGGAGCACAAGGTCGCGGCCGCCAACCTCGTCATCCATCCTCGGTACTTTCTCCATGAAAAGATACGGCGGCTGACGGAGGTTTTTCCGTTGATGAGGACGGATTTGGCTGAAGTTTTGGCAGAGGACGAATCTGTCGTGCAAGGCTTCGAGGAGGCGGCTTCTCGGCACGTGGAAGAGGGCCTGCTGGTCAAGGTCGACGGAGGTTTTTCGCCGACGGAGGAAGCGGTGAAAAGGTTTGAAAAAATCCCCGTCTTCGGCGGCCTCGAACAGCTCACACGCTTCAACATCATCAAGGTTTCGAAAGTTTTCTCACTGCTCATCTCGGACATCGAAAGACCGTTTTCTCCTCCCGCCCTCCAAGACCCGGAACAGTTCGTGTTTCTACGGACAGCCCGCGGCCTCCAGCCGTTGTCCAAACAACTGGACATGATGGAGTTTGTGCGGGAATTTTTCGGAGGAGAGGCCCGAATCAGGAGAATCGGCGGGTTGTTCAACTCGACCTACGTCATCGAAGTCGATTCGGTCAAACTTCTCGCGAAGAAGTATCAGAGCTGGACGGATGTCAAATGGGTTGCGGCCCGCATCTGGACCGCTTGGGTGAAGGATTTCTCCATCGACCCCTCTACGCGGCTCGCGAAGGAAATCTATTTCCGCGACCATCTCCGCAACCGCGGCTTCAACGTAGCTGAGGTGTTGCACGTCAATTGGAAGGATAAAATTCTCTACACATCCTACGTCGAAGGCCACAGCCTTCTCGAAGCTTGGGTGAAGAAATCAGCGGACAGGGATGTTTTTGCGCGAGGGGCTGGTGGAACGCTTGCACGCATTCACGACGCCGGCGTCAGGCTCGGCGACTGCAAACCCGAATCCTTCATCATGGCCTTGGACGGCAGGATGTTCGTCACGGACCTCGAGCAGTGTTCTTTCGACGGAGACCCTTCATGGGATTTGATGGAGCTGGTCTTCTATCCGG
>JANWZT010000224.1 GCA_025054515.1 Candidatus Caldarchaeum sp. | reverse complement strand
CTTGTCGGAGCGGAGGTGAAAACGGTTCCGTGGAGCCGGTTGTTCTCCGGCCTGTCGGCGTCGTCCGCCATGGCATGCCTTTGGACAAAAGTGTTGAATGGGATAGGTGGAAGAACCGGTCGACGATAGAGGTTTTCCCCGAATACGCGGATGGTTTACGAGGTCTCGATGAATACAGCCACATCTTCGTTCTGTTTTTCCTCCATCTCGAAAAACGTGTTGAACTGCTGATAAGGCCCCGGGGCCGGACCGACATGCCCGTTGTGGGAATTTTTGCTTCCCGCAGTCCCGTAAGGCCCAACCCCGTAGGTCTCGCCGTCTGCCGGCTTGTCGAAGTTTCGGAAAATTTCATTCATGTTCTGGGCCTCGACGCCTACACCGGCACCCCCGTCATCGACATCAAGCCCTACGACTACTACGACGTCGTCGAAAAACCCAAGGTGCCGGAATGGTTTGAAAGACTTTGGCGGGAAAGAGAAAATGTTTAGTTACACATTTTCGGTATCATTTATAATGTATTGATATTAAAAAAATAGTGCATATAACACTCCTTGTCTAAATAGAGATTTGAGAGCGTCTATGTTGGCGTCTGAAAATGTTTCTTTGCTGATGCCGATCAGCACTTTGGGCATTTATCTTCACGCGGTCTTCATAACCATAACCCTCGGGTTTCCCTTCGTCATCTCGGCCTTCCTCTACAAATGGTGGAAGACCAAGGACAACGACTACTACGTCGCGGCCCGCATCGCCACGGGTGTTTTGGGAGTTAATTTCGCGTTGGGGGCGATAACCGGTACGCTTGTGGAATTTGGGCTGGTTCAGGCGTGGCCGGGGTCGATTTACGCCATCGCGACCGTGGCGTTTGTTCCTCTGGTGTTGGAGCTGGTTGCGTTTGTGGGGGAGATCGTGTTTCTCGTGGCTTTCATTGTGACGCTTCGCTGGGTGCGGCCTCTGATAAGCATCGGGCTGATGGCTGGATACTTTGTTTTCGCCGCTTTCTCCGGAGTATTGATAACCATGGTCAACAGCTGGCTGAACGTTCCATGGGGAACGGGGCCGTTAGCATCGGTTCTCTACCCATACCTTCCCCCGTACGGGCCCGCGGCCTTCCAGATACCGATACTCGTCACCGTCAAGCTGGCTTTGGTTGACAACCTTCTGACGGTTGGAACGGCTTCGCAGATTCTGCAAAACCCCGAAGTCGCGAAAGCCGTCGGAGTCAGCATAACCGACCCCCTCATCGCAACCGCTTCGGCATACGCGCAAGCAAGCATCATGCACAACATCACCGCCGCCGTGATAGTCGGAATAGCGTTCGCCGCCGCGGCCCTTGCCTACAAACATCTGAAGACAGGCGACCAGAAATACGTCAAATTACTCAAGCCTATCGTCCCCATTCTTCTAATCCTCGTGATAGTGCAGCCGACTGTTTTCGGCGACAACATGGGCAAAGCCGTCGCGGCCTACATGCCGACAAAGTTCGCGCTGATTGAAGGAGCGAAAACCACATACCAGAACCCGTTGATAGCTTTCCTCGCCTACGGCGACCCGTCCAAACCCATCGTCGGGTTCGACGAATTCCGGAAAGCATGCGAAACACACGGCGACAAAACAATCGCTGAAGTAGCGTCCGCCGT
>JANWZT010000223.1 GCA_025054515.1 Candidatus Caldarchaeum sp. | reverse complement strand
CGCCATCCTACTCGCCGTCGGGTTCATCGGCTACGTCACAGTCACCACCAAACCACCCAAACCCATAACACCACGACAACCTACCCCAAACCCAGCAACCATTTCCACAACGGAACACATCGAACAACATCGCTTCCAACCTCAAATTCATCCTCATAATCCCAAGTAACAACCAAAAACTTCGAACAACCCAGAACATCTCCAGCGTAAATCAACGACCTTAACTCCCTCCTATCGATTTCATCACGTGAACTCGCATACGTCACCTGAATCAACTCCTCGACGCCAGACCCCCGCTTTAGAACAAAATCAACTTCTCCCCTGCCATGTCCGCTCCAGTAATAGATTTCGAGCAACGGGTCTAAGTTAGTTCTTCTCAAAAGTTCCAGAAAAACAACGTTCTCCATCAACCGGCCAAAATCTGGAGTAAACCTAACGAGCCGTGCCAGCCCAGTATCACAAAGGTAAGCTTTCCGAGGCCAAGTCTCCCGAACGTAAACGCTTAAGGAATATCTTTTGACGAAGAAGACAGCTAAAGAATCCAACAGCTTATCGACGTAACTGTACACCGTGTCTTTTCCGGCTTTGACCTGATGTCCTGCTTTGTAAATTCTGTTTACGCTGAATTCCCGTGAAAAATTCTGCAAAAAGAATGAAAGGAGGAAGTTGGCGAGTGATATGTTTTTGATTCCATGTCTTTCGACGATGTCTTTGTAGAGTATCAGGTCTGCGTATTGTCTCAAAATGCGTTCCTTTTCGGATTTTTCCAAAACCACTTCAGGAAAGCCGCCGTACTGAAGGTAAGTTTCGAGATGATTTTTCAGGACAGCGGCCTCATCCGCGGTGTAAAACCGTTTCAAATCTATTCCCTCGGCTTTCAGGAATTCGCGGAAACTGAAGGGAAGGAAGATGTAGGAGAAGGCTCTTCCGCCGAGGTGGGTTGAAATTTCTTTTGCAAGCAGTTTGGAAGAAGAGCCTGTAACGTACAAATGGTATTTCCGCAAGTCCAGAAGAGTCCTCAAGGCCCTTTCCCAGTTCTGCACGTTCTGCACCTCGTCGAACAAGATGTTCACGGGCTCCCGGCCCGTAAACTCCACAAACAACCTGACCAAATCCCTTATCTGTCTGTAATCGATTTCACTAAGCCTGATGTCCTCGAAGTTGAGGTACAGGGAATTAGGCCTATCTTGTTCACGTAGTTGTAAAAAATAGTAGGTTTTGCCCGCACGCCTTGGACCGGTCACGGCCACAATTCTATCAGTCCTGCGCTGAACCACCAACTCGCGGCCGAAGCCGGTCTCAACCGGCCTGTCCACCCATTCCAAAACATAGTCTCTTACCGCAGCCTCCATTTTCACTACTACAAGGAAAAAACCTCTAATTTTTATCCTTGTAAGAAGGAAAATTACACCACTCTATATAAGTATTTGCGGCCTCTGCAATAACGACGCGACCCCGCCGACAGGACAGCGTGCACACGAGCGGTAGCCGTCAAGTCGTTCACATCACTGCACGGAATGCTTCCCCTCAAACAGCCGGATGCAGACACAAGCCCACCGCCTCCATATACGATGAAAACCAGACACATCCTCAAACCGAGTCCTTTGCGCAAACCTCCGATAACCCAAATCGAAATCACCATCATTCGAAACAGTTT
>JANWZT010000222.1 GCA_025054515.1 Candidatus Caldarchaeum sp. | reverse complement strand
GAAGTCAAAGCCAAAAACCTGCTCCTACTCAGCGAACCCCTACCCGTCCCTAAACCCTAAAACACACGAAGGCTCAGAAACACCACATCTCAACAACAAAAGAAAACCCTTCTGGGTGAAGACCGGCGAAATGAATCACAACATCCGGAAAAACAATACAAGAACATCCAAAAAGGTTTTCTCTAGACGTTAAAACTCTGAAAAACCAATTGTTGCCGTAAACGATTATATGGTTGAGAATGTTCACAATGTTTCGATGAAGCTTCTGACCTATCAGCTGATTGGCGCAGTGAATTATGAAAGAGTAATGTTTGACATAGAAGGCAGCCAGTACGGGCCTCACCAGGTTTCCTCAGCAGCTGTTGCTGAGCATTTCATTAGTCGTAAGATGGTCGACGACGCCGTCGTCAAGCTGATAGCTCCGCTAAGCCTTCAAAAGCCAGCTTCAACAGATGTGTCGGTGGAGAGGCTTCGACAGAATTTTAGAAATTTCATAAATGAAAGAATTCGTTTTGAAGGAGGTTTCAGCTGGGATGTTTTGCTGATACCCGCCATCGGTACTTATGCGTCTGATTCGGAAACATGGACGTACGAGTCTACGCCGCGGACGGTGGCCACGCAGGTTTTGGTTGAGATGCTGAACGATGTGAAAGTCATAGGTAATGATGGGGCGATGGTGGTGGTTGACGTCTCGACAGGCTGGAACGGCTACATACCACCCATCCTTGACGCTCTCAGAGCCTTGATGATCATAGACAAGATAGAGGGCGGGTTGAAAAGCAGGAGGATAGAGCAGGCGATGTACGTGGTCTCAGAGCCTGTCTACAGACCTGTCTCGAAGCAGGTCTATAAGGTGTATTTCGTCGATTTTCAAGTCAAGGCTTCCATGAACCTCCCGATAAACAAGCGCAGAGATGCCGATAACGCAGGCAATATCTCTAATTACTTCCACTCTCTGACTTACACGGAGAAAAGAGAAATCAATGAAGGATTCAAACGTTCAGCCGACCTGAAAAAACTGCTTAGCTAATCGATTGTAGCTTTCAACGCTCTATACCACAACACACCATTGGCTCTTCTAGACCGAGACATAGCGAAGCTCGATGCAGTGTCAGCCAAATCGATATTTGATGAAATAATAAATTTCTTCAGCAAAAAGCTCACACCAAGATTTTCCAATAAGAAGGTCGGCGTGGTTGATGTGGATTTCAAATTACTCGTAAATACACTCCTCAACCTCTCGACGTATCTCTACATTTCCGAAACGATAAACAGAAGCAGTTTGAACAGGCTTTCTGACGGCTCCATCGATGCCATGGGGTTGCAGGAATTTTTCACGAGGGTTTACAGCGAGCTCGGTCTGCTGCTTAACTCGCGTTTTCTAAGCAGAGACGTCCAAGTACTGAGCGAGAATCAGCCCTTCCCATCTGATGATGAAAATCGAAGAGATGAAGCTAAAAAGCGCGGCGAAGAAGTAAGAAATTTCTTCGCTCACTCAGGCTTGTTGAAAAATCAGAACACTATTAAGTTGGAAAATGGGAAAATTTATGTGAAGTATGGAGACAAATTCAAGGGAACCGTCAGAAGATGGCTCGAAGACCCGGGTTAATTAGGCGGTCGCCAACCATGTAAAGATACACGACGCCCTCCCCGAAGTCAGCCCGAGAAAGTTTTTCAAAACGCTTGTCAGTATAGAGACTTGGCCCG
>JANWZT010000221.1 GCA_025054515.1 Candidatus Caldarchaeum sp. | reverse complement strand
CATCAGACCTACTTGGCCGATGTGAGATTTGGAGACGGGATAGAGGCTTGCGTTGTCCACCTCAAAGAAGAAAGGAACAGGGAGAATGAGATCTGCGTAAGTACATGTTTCGTTCCAAGTTGAATCTATTACCATCAAGAATTCGAGTTTATTGAGCGCACGCACGACCGTCTCGGAATCGGGTATGTGTGACACTAGGTTTTGTAGGAAGACTATGGCGGCCTTTACCGGGTACGGCTTTTCCTCCAAAATGCTTCTAACGGCCAGCATCGAATATCCTCTCGTTGAAACCAGTGGATAGCCGTTTTTAGCCCAGTATCCTACTATTGATTCCACTTGTTTTGGCGATGCTCTGAAGGGTGCTGGAACGCTTACCGTGCGGGGCCATGCAATGCCTCCTTTCGCGCCCCATGAACCGATCAACACGTTGATGAGAGCCACTATTCTCCAAAGCATCGGGCTGTTGTGATACGTGGTTGTCTTGTAGCCGTTGTAAATGAAGGCCCGTGGAGCGAACATGACCAAGTTATTGACAATCCATCTGATTTCCTCGGCGGGTACGCGGCTGATCTGCGCCGCCCACTCAGGAGTGTATGGTTCAAGCGATTTTTTCAAAACCGAGAGCACGGTCGCAACTTTCTTTCCTTGGTATTCCCCCTCATATTCCAGAGCCGCGCGAGGCGACTCGCTTCTAAACAGGTATTCTTTTTTATCGACGTCGTAGACCAAGAAGTCCAGCTTATCGTCATCTCTCTTCCTAACCATAACGGGTTCCATCGATTGTAGGTCCAGCAGCATCGGGGCGTTGGTGTTTCTCCTAAGATAGCTGGAGTCGTATTTCGCCTCCCTGATTATCTCCCTCGCAATCGCCAGCATGACTGCGAGGTCCGTGCCTGGCTTGATGATGTAATATCTTTCCGCCACCTCGCAGATGTCGCTGTACCTCACGTCGAGGACGACGATTCTCGCCCCTTTTGAAACTCCTCGGCTAAGCACTTTAGTCCAAGGTGCGGCAACGACTCCTCCATACGGGTTTCTTCCGGGAAACACTATGAATTGCGCCCTTTCAAAATCGTGGTACATTCCTCCCGGCCCGATTAATGAGCCGAAGAGAAACCATCGGCCGGCGTCCGAAGAAATATGGCATGTGTCCCGGTGGTCTGTGACGTTGGGTGTTCCGAGGAGATAGGCGAAGTTGTCTATGATGGATTTTTCGCAACCTTGATGCGAGAAGACGAGTATTTGCTCGGGCTTGTCCATGTATTTTCTAAGAGCTGTCGCGGCATAATCTATCGCCTCTTCCCAGCTGACGGCTCTAAAACGACCGGCACCTCTTTCCCCAGCTCTCATCATAGGTTTGCGAATTCTATCGGGATGGTTCCATACGTCTGATAAAGCCCTCGGTCTTCCGCATGCGGCGTAGTAATCCTCGAAACCTGGCTGGTATGAATGGACAACGGTGTGTAGCATCTTTCCGTTTATGACTTCGACGCTTATTGGGCATCCTTGGCCGCAAATGATGCAGGTGGAATTTTTCCAAACACTGGTTGAAGGACTCTGTCGCGCCGCTGGAGAAGCTGTTGCTGGAAACCAGGCTTCGCCGTGTTTCATCGCAAAACCTAAAGTCATGGCCGTGGCGACGGACCCACCCAAAATCTTGAATAGTCCACGTCTATGAATTAGCTCAGTCAAGGTAGCCTACCAATCTATTAAAGC
>JANWZT010000220.1 GCA_025054515.1 Candidatus Caldarchaeum sp. | reverse complement strand
TAGGTGGAATGATTTTCACTGCTGGCCGACTTTTCGTGAACGCATGATAGGTGATTAGAAGCCCCCAGTGCGGCGAAGCTTCGACTTTCAGGAACTTCATGGCTTGCTAGACATAACTTTATCGAACAGTTTGATGAAAACTTCCTCTACGGATCCTGCTTTTTGGATTCCGTCTGGCAAAGGCCTTTCTTTGCTGAAACCGGTGATCGATATGTTTTGTGAGGCGTTGAACCTCTGGAGCATTTGATTCATCGCAACAGCTCTGGTATAGGTTTCTTCGGCGAAGTTGGGGTACTGGGGTGGGCTTACTACGAAGGGCCTTTTAGCGGCTACGGCGGCCACTATGGTAAGTGTGTCCTCAACTGGGAGGTAGCGGCTGCGTTTAGCCCCAAAGCCTTTAGAGGTGAAAAGCCGTGATGCAGCAGCCAAAGCCACCTTCACCCTGTCAAACCTGTCGTTTACTACCTCTTCTACCTTGACCATGCTGGTGCGGCCGATCATGTCTAAGTTGATGTTAAACGTTAGGCCGTAAACGGCAGACGCAATTTCAACATAGTAGATGGCCTGTCCTTTTCTTTCCTCCTGTTTAGACGGCTGCTCACCTCCGTTTCCTTCTTTGTCCGTATCTTTCTTCTCCTTTTGCTGCTGTGATTTTGATTCTACAGTTTCGCTGGCCATGTACCTAACATGGAACTGGCTCTCTATCGCTGTAGAGTCTAACGCGTCGAAAACAGGAATGGCGTAGCCAACTTGAAAGCATGAAGTTCTTTTGACCGGAGCGCCCTCAGCTATGAGGAACCCACCTACATCGGCTACAATGCTTGAAATGATGGCCTCCTTTTCGACTCTATGCTTGGCTTCGGCGATCTCCTCCTCTTTCTTGTTTGATTTAACTTCGTCTATGATCTTGAGAAGAGGTGTGGTCATGTGTTTTCTGTCGCCGAATTTAATGAACTCGCCACGTTTGCACCATTCATCTACGGGCGCGTTATCACCGTAGAACGCCAGCGTCTCGTCGACGAGTGCTTGTTGGTAGGCGTGTCCGATGCTTTCGCCGCTTATCGCCGGAACGTATAGAAGCTTAAACCCGTTTCCGATAGGAACCACGATAGGTGCTTTCCTGTGTTTAGAGAGGTTGCCGATGCTTTCAACCATGTTGAGGGCTTCGACGTTGCAGAGAAATCTCACACCGATTGAGATAAACATCTATTCTTGAGCCTCCTTTTTCTTCTCCGGATATGCGAGAGAAAGAGCTGCCAAGACCTTTGCGGCGTTGAGGTCTTTTCCAAGAAGCTCTATCACCTTTCTTACGTTTTCTTCAGACGGGATGTGAACCAGTTCACCGGAGTCGGCGGCGGTCCGAGCCTCCCGCATCGCTTCCTCCAAAGCTGTTTCAGCGATAAAGCTGTTGAAAGCGTTAGCCAGCCGGTCGACGTAGCCGTATTTGCTTTCAATCACGAAATAACGGAGAGTCCTGGCGACATCCAGCATCGAAATCCACTCATCTTCTCTAAACCTCGTCCCTCCCGTTTGCATGAGCTATGATGTAAACTGATGCTGATAAACGTTTCTACTTTGTAGATAACTTTCCAAAAAATCGAAAACATATAAGGGCGGATGAAAACAAAAACCATAATGAACAACAAAACAATATTCGTCACGATAGGATTCACGGAGTGGCCGGTTGTTTCATCGCTGATAAAAAATGGTCTTGCGG
>JANWZT010000021.1:8268-12742 GCA_025054515.1 Candidatus Caldarchaeum sp. | reverse complement strand
AGCCTCGGGTATAAAGCGAAGCAAGGGTATGTTGTTCTCCGGGTCAGGGTTAGACGCGGTGGGTTCAGTAAGCCGAGGCCGAGAGCTGGAAGAAGACAGAAGGCGCTCGGCGTCGTCCGGCACAAAGTAAACGTCTCGATGAAGGAGGAGGCCATTCAGAAAGTCCGGAAACATTTTCCCAACCTCAAACCTTTGGGAGCATACCCACTGACGCAGGATTCGCTCTATAGATGGTATGAGGTGGTGGCTTTCGACCCATATCATCCGTCTGCGGGAAACTAAAGATTCGTGGAGTGCTCGTGATGGAGATCGCGGGAATCGTCGGCAAACCTAACGTCGGCAAAAGCACTCTTTTTTCAGCCCTCAGCCTCGTGAACGTCGAAATCGCCAACTACCCATTCACCACGACCAAAACCAACGTAGGCGTAACCTACGTCCGAATCGAATGCGTGTGCAAGAAACTCGGCGTCAAAGACAACCCAAGAAACTCCATCTGCGTAGACGGCGTAAGGCTCGTACCCATCCAGATTATAGACTGCCCGGGAATCATCCGAGAAGCTCACAAAGGTAAAGGCCTCGGGCTGAAGTTTCTCGACGAAATACGGCAGGCCTCTCTGCTTATCGTTGTCGCCGATGCATCGGGCGGAACCTTGGCGGACGGAACTCCTGCAGAACCTTTTTCTCACGACCCGGTTGAAGACGTTGAAATGGTTCTGGACGAATTCGACGCTTGGTTAGCTGAAATTATCGGCCGTGATTGGCCAAGGATTTCGAGAGCCGCCGAAGCTAAGCAGCTGTCTTTGACAGAGGAGTTGGCGAAAAAGCTTTCGGGGCTCGGCGTCGCCGAAAACCACGTGACGGAGGCGGTTTTGAACACGGGCCTCGACCGAAGCAAGCCGACAACGTGGACATCCGAAAATCTTCTGAAACTCGCGACGGAAATAAGGCGCATGACAAAACCTGTCATGGTTGCGGCGAACAAGGCCGACATCGACGGCTCTGAGAAGAACGTTGAAAAACTACGCCGCGCCAATTACGAAGTTGTTCCGGTGTCAGCCGAAGCCGAACGCACCCTTCGGCTCGCCGCCGCAAAAGGTCTCGTCAACTACATCCCCGGAGATCCCGACTTCACCATCCCGGACGAATCGAAGCTGACGGCACCTCAAAAAAAAGCACTTGCATACATCCGTGAAAAAGTATTTGCAAAATGGGGGGGAACCGGCGTCCAGCAATTGATCAACAAGGCGTATCTCGAAAAGCTCGGGTACATACCAGTGTATCCGGTCGAAAACCCGCATTCTTTTTCAGACCATGACGGAAACGTTCTGCCCGACGTCTACTTGATGCCGAGGAATTCGACGGCCCGCGACCTCGCCTACAAAATACATTCAGAGCTGGGCGAAGGGTTTCTCTACGCCGTGAACGCGCTGACGGGAATGAGGCTCGCCGACAACCAGCCCCTCAAACCAAACGACGTGATATCGATCGTCTCAGCCAAGAAACGCGGCTAAACCCCATGCTTGAAATAGTAGCCGGGCTCTTTCCTCGAGCCGAAGCTTCGTATGCCTTTTTCCTCGAGCTGTTTCAAAAGCGAACGAGCTGTTTGTTCGCTGATTTCTCCACGGTTGAACAGGTAGTTTATCACTTGACGGCCTTGTTCGTCTGTGTCGCATCTCCGCAGGAAATCCATCACCGTGGCGGTTTTGTAATCTGCTTCCTTCTCGCCAAAAACTCCGTCGGACCGGACACCTGAAATCTTCAAGACCATCCTTCTTTCCAGAAGCTCTCGGTAAAGGGCTGGAAACTTTTTCCGGAACTCTTCAACGGTCATCTCCACGCCTGATTCATCCCGCCGGTTGAACAGCTGAAACGGTCTGGAATGTACCCAACTTGATGATTTTACTTTTGTAGACGCCGACATGTCTCGGCAGAACTATTTTCTTGACGAGGTTGTAGATGTCGGAGGCCGTTTTTCCGATGACCAGCTCTTGGGCAAGCTGGTCGTGCGTTAGGCTGGAGGCCGCCTCATCCAACACCTGCTTCATGATCTTCCTTATCGCCTTCCGCTTCGCGGTCGAGATTCTCGACGCGGTGAAGACGACTGGATAGACCCGGATGATGAACCCGTCTTTCGTCGTCACGTCGAAGATGTATTCGATTTTGTTCGTCCCTCTTTTGACGAGGCTCCGGAGGTATTCGCGGCCGTATTCGTGGCCGTAGAAGATGGTGTTGCAGACGCTGTCTTTTACCTCAACTATCCGGAATTTGAGCTGCATGTACTGTTTGGAAAAATCGTCTGTAAGGGCGTAAAGGCTCGTCCTCAAAACACGTCCGATGAGCTTGGAAGGGTCGTCGGCCATCGTCGAACCCAACCACCTACCGCCGAAATACACTGGCGAATAAATTTCGTAGGTCTTTTTCGGCTTCTTCTGTTCGGAAGCTTTTTTTGACAACCCGTCTATCCTTTTTTTCGCTCTCTATATATCTGTATGTTTGGGCCGGTTGTCTGTGAGGATTTTTTCAGAAACCGACGCCATTTTCAAGACATCGTCGACCGTGGCCAAAAAAGAGGTAAACCCTCGATGACAAACTATCTCCACTACGACTTCGTTGCCGCTGTGTTTTGTCTCCACCTGCAGTCCTTCGGGCAAAGGTTTGTCGTCCGGCTTCAGCGCTCGGGCCACGATGGATGCTTCCTCTGGGTCTTTGAACCTAATCCTAATCAGCGACTTTATGACTGGGTTTAGCAAGTGATTCTCCCACCGCACGGTCAAAGTCGGCGAGAAACTTAATCATACGGTCGGCTGGAATTTCCGCTCCAGCCGCGATGTCGTGACCTCCTCCTTTCCCACCATGAACTGCTCCGAGCTTCGACGCGATAACTCCAAGATTGAGGCCCTGGTCAACGAGATATTTCGAAGCTCTTGCGGAAACTTTGACGACTTTCCCAGCATTAGCCAAGGCAACAAGAGGTTTATCACGCTGGAGCAAACCCGACGACGAAAGAACTGAAGCGATGGAGCTGACCTGTCTAAAGTCGATCACTTCTCCACCCTTGAGTACGATGATGTGGTTTAGTTCCTCCAGCACTCCGGGTTGGGCTACGTAATCCATAGCTTTCGCGATGCTCAAACGATATTCTTCGAGAACGCGTTGCGCTTCGTCCAGAACCTCCGACCTCGCGCCCATCGCCACCAAGACACCGAGCCAGCCTTTGCCCGACTTGCCGCACGCATTCAACAACGTAGCGTATTCCCTTGCATCCCGGAGATAAGTCCAAACAGCTTCCCTGGTTAAATCGTAGGTTTTCCCCACCAGTTCGTCAGCTATCCCCGAAGGAAGGCCTTTCGAAACGAGATATTCGATAAGTCCGTTGTAGAGTTTCTTCTTTTCCTCCTCCGATAGGTCAGAGAGGGTTCGCCACTGCTCGCCGTCTTTGAGGGGAATTTGGATGTCGCGGAGGAATTGGAACGACGCCTGCTCGTTTCCGCTGAGGCCCGGGATGTACGGGCTGGTGGTTGACGCGAGCGCGACATGAAGTGGCCTGAAAGTGCGGCCGTAGAGTATGATGTCATCCTTCACTTCGAGAAGGTTATTTTCGACAGCGTCTGAAACAATCAATTCATTCAAGCCATGGAGCCTTCGCTGCGAGTTCTTGTCCTGCAGGTCTCCCAAAGCCCCGACGACGGCGATGGCCGACAGCTCGACGTTGGCCCTGTTTAACGCCCTGCATGTGAAATACGTGACGCCGGAGGCGCTGATTTCACGTGCTCCGTCGAAGCCGTCGATGTGTGGGTTGACGTGAACCCAATCCGCCGGGACAGTAGCTTCAGACGGCTCGTGATGGTCGAGGATGACTACGGATTTGTCTTTGAGAAGGGAAGTAAGTTCAGGGAGTGTTCCGCTGCCGGTGTCGGTGAATATGATGCATCTTGCTTCCACCATTCCCTGGTTATACAGCTCTATGAAGTCGTCGATTCTGTTGAGGGAGCGGATTCGGAACCTTCCGTCTTCGCGCCGTAGAGAGGCACCTATGATGCCCGCGGAGGCAAGGGCGTCAGCGTCGTTGTGGGTGAAGGTGTCGATGAACTCCCCCTCGCTGAGCCAAGTCCTTATTTTTTCCGCAGCCTTTTCCGCTCTTTTTAGAAAGCTTTGAAGGTTTCCGCGCATCTTTTTCTACCGGTCAGGTCTTGAGCGGGTCGTATTCAAGAGGTAGAAGACCTTTCGATTTGTAGTATTTTACGAGCCGCCGCACCTTCGATTCGACGAGTTGGAGGCGGTGGATGTTGTGGCCGTCTGATTTGTTTCTCTCTAAATGGAGGCGCATTCTCCGGATTTTTTCCAGAAGATGCGAGAGGTCTTCGGGAATGGGTGGTCTAAGGTTGTTTTCGGCGAGAATTTGTAGAACAGTTTTACCTGTGACAGTTTTGACTAAGGGAACTCCGTGTTGGTCGCGTAGGATGACTCCTATTTC
>JANWZT010000021.1:0-8258 GCA_025054515.1 Candidatus Caldarchaeum sp. | reverse complement strand
GACCTTCTTTGGCGTATTTGACGACGAGTGATTCGACTTCATCGGGCATCAGCTTGACCCATGGGGGGGTGATTTTGCTCAGCGGTCTCGTTGAGCCGGATTTGCCCCGCTTGGAAGCATGCATCCGCGCCATCTACTTTTACCTTCGTCAAATCTTCCGCCGGTCTTTATAAAGCCAACGCAGTAGTTTCCGTACCGCCCTGCCCCTGTGGCTAAACCTGTTTTTTTCCGCGACAGACATCTCCGCCAACGTCTTGCCAGAGCCGGACGGAATGAAAATCGGGTCGTAGCCGAATCCATGTTTTCCCCGGGGCTTTGGCGCAATTACCCCGCTTACGTTGCCCGTGAAAAGCAACGGCCTGTCTACGAGGCCGTAGACACAGACCACAGACTTGAAAACCGCTTTCCGGTTTTTGCCGACGAGCCTGAGTAACCCGTCGAGCCCCAACGTAGAGTAGACGTAGGATGAATAGGGCCCGGGAAAGCCATTCAGCTCTTCGACGAAAAGGCCCGCGTCTTCGACGAACACCGGCCGGCGCAGGTAGTTGTATGCATCAATTGAGCTGAACAGGGCGATTTCGGCGAGGTTTTCCGACTGGATTTCCATGGTTTTCGCGAAATGAATGTTCAGTTTTACATTTTGTGAACGAAAGAGTGCTTTGATTTCTCGAGCTTTGTGCCGGTTGGATGTGACGAAAGTGAGTTTTTCACCGGGCGACATATCTTCCTCTGCTTCTGATTTCCTTCACTTTCTCCAACACTTCTTTAGCTGCGTCGCGTCCTGTTGTTTCGCTGTATGATTTCAGGAAGTTTTCGAAAAACTTCTTCGTCTGGGTGGGGAATGTGCTGGCGGCAGACCTTTCGAGAAGATGAACATCTATCGCCTTTTCCTCAAGGTCCGCGTTGAACCCGCTCAAGCCGAAGTCGACAACCCAGACGCCTTGGTTTTCGTCGGCGATGATGTTGGCGAGTGTGAGGTCTCCGTGGCAGACGTCAAGGCCGTGCATCTCTCCGACGATGTTTCCAAGCCGTTTGGCCCGTTCGACGGCTCCCGGATGATTCCTCAACTCCAGTCCTTCTATGTACTGCATGTAGATGACACATTCCACGGGATCTATGAAGTAGACGAGAGGGACTGGGATGCCGTTCTCGGAAAGATGAATCAACATCTTGGCCTCGTGTATCGTCCTGCTTTTCCGCACCCGCAAATCAATCGACTCCTCCCGGTAACGTTTTGGAACCCGGTGTTTGACGATTATTCGATGGTTTTTCCAAAAGGCCTCTTTGATGACCGCTTCGGCCCCGACTCGAATAACTTTTTTCTCGACGAAATTTAGGGACTCCAACAGACTTCGACCTCGTCGACCCTCATCCTCGGCTTTACGAAGCTTTCGTCGACGTTGATGAATTGTTTGCACCCATACATCAGCAACCCTGTCCACGCGATCATCGCTCCGTTATCTCCTGCGTATTGGTCGGGAACGACGTGAAGGGAAGCTCCCCGGTCGACGCACATGGTGTTCAGCATTTCGCAGAGCCTTTTGCTCCTCGCCAACCCGCCGACCAACAGTAGAGACGATTTCGCCGTCATCGCCAAAGCCCTTTCAGTCACTTCGGTCAACATGCTGTAGACGGTTTCGGTCAACGAAAGGCAGACATCCCCCAGCGGAACTCCTGATTTAAGCAGTTTTTCTGACGCGGTGAGCAGGCCGGAAAACGATACGTCCATGCCGTTGACCCGGTATGGGATGTCGTAGATTTTCGAGCCCTGTTTGGCGTAGATTTCAGCGGCCGGCATAGGCCCGATGCCAGCGCTTATGCCGAAAGCGTCCAGACAGTTGCCCGCCGCGATATCGAGGGTTTCGCCGAGGATTCGATATTTTTTCTCGACGAGGGCCACGACCATCGTGTTGCCGCCGGCAACATAGAGGACGACCGGGTCTCCACAGTTGGTAACCAGCTTACCGATTTCGATGTGTGCAACACCGTGGTTAACCCCTATCAAAGGCTTGCGAAGGGCCAGCGAAAGGGTTCGCGCAACCGTCGCGCCTGTCCGCAGGCAAGGCCCCATTCCCGGCCCCTGTGAAAAAGCTACAGCGTCGATGTCTGAAGGCTTGATTCCAGCTGTCTGAAAGGCCTCTGCCACGGCCTCCGCGGCCTTTGCGGCATGGTGCTGGGAAGCTTCGCGGGGATGGATGCCGCCGACAGAAGGCTTGTAGATTTTCATGACGTTTGCAAGAATTTTTCCTTGGGAGTTGACGATTCCGACCCCGAAGGTGTGGGCCGTCGATTCGATGCCTAATACTGTGACCAACCCGGTATTGTCCGTTCGGCGGATAACTATTAGTTTTGCGTGTAGACCTGATGGGCCGGGATGAGCTACCGAGAGCCTATCGTCGTCGTGCTTGGCCACGTCGACCACGGCAAATGCGTCGCTCCCGACACCATAATCGAAGACTTTGAAGGCCATGTTTCTACTGCCGAAGAGATTTTCCAAAAGCACGGATACGCTGGCTCCAAAAAACGCATATCCGACGGAATTGTAACCAGCCCAGTCAATCCACCTATTCTACGAACCATACCCGGCACAAATCCCACACCGGCTACACATCTCTGGAAACGGGTTGCGCCTCCACGGATGGTGCGGCTCGTGCTGTCAAACGGAGAAAAGTTAGAAACAACACCGGAACATCCCTTCCCAGCGTTGTTTGCTGGTTCAGTTCACCTGCTCAAAAGGGCCGACGCCTTAAAGACCGGTGACAAAATACTTGGCACCAGTGGGGGAAATCTGAAACATCTCGTCGTCGAAGAAGCAGCGATTATTCCCCCGAGATACGGATGTGTTTATGACTTCACCGCTCCACCGACCCATTTCTATGCCGCACAGGAAGTCTTCCTACACAACACATCCCTTCTTGATAGAATGCGGGGAACCCTCGTCGCATCACGGGAAGCAGGGGGCATTACACAGCACATCGGGGCAACCGTCTTCCCCATCAAAGCAATCGAAGAAACCTGTCGACTCCTCCTCGGCGAACTCAAAATCAAACTCGAAATTCCGGGGCTTCTCTTCATCGACACGCCGGGCCATGCCGCGTTCTCCAATCTTAGGAAAAGAGGCGGGTCCGTCGCAGATATGGCGATACTCGTTGTCGACATAATGAAAGGGGTGCAGGAACAGACTAAGGAAAGCATCCAACTTCTTCGAACACGGAAAACGCCGTTCGTTGTGGCCGCCAACAAAATCGACATGATAACCGGCTGGAAGCCCGTAGCCAACGCTCCGTTCGCCAAAACATACCAAAGCCAGCAGAAAGTCGTCGCCGAAGACCTCGACAACCGCATATACAACCTGATGGGAGACCTGAGCTTCCTCGGCTTCAAATCCGACCTCTACACACGGATAAGATCATTCACAGAGACCGTGGCAATCGTTCCAGTCAGCGCCAAAACCGGCGAAGGCATACCAGACCTCCTCCTCATACTCCTCGGCCTCGCCCAGCAGTTCATGAAAAAACAGCTGACGAGAAAAGACGAACGGGGCGAAGCGGTAATTCTCGAAGTGGTTGAGGAGGAAGGCCTCGGAGCAACCGCCAACATCCTTCTCCACAGCGGAAAACTAAGGGTCGGCGACAGGATTGTCTTTCTCAGTCGCACGGGCCCTACAACATCTAAGGTCAAGGCCCTGCTGATGCCGAAGCCCCTCGATGAAATCCGAGACCCCCGCGACCGCTTAAAAAGCGTCGAAGAAATCAGGGCTGCGGCAGGTATCAAGCTTGTCGCCGAAGGTATGGAAGAAGCCGTGGCCGGCTCCCCGGTTCTCCAAGTCTTAAACGAGTTGGAGGACCTCCGGAAAGTAGCTGAAGAGACCACGGAATTCATCATGTCGACCGACAAGATAGGCGTCGTCATTAAAGCGGACGCCCTCGGAACGCTTGAAGCGGCTGTCCAATATTTGCGGGAGAAGGGGGTTTTGATTAGGTTGGCCGACGTCGGCGACGTATCGAAAAAGGACGTGGTGGAGGCCCATGTCGTCAGACAGAAGGACGAACTCCTTGGCGTGATCCTAGCCTATGGCGTGAAGGCAGACCCGGAGATAGAACGTGAAGCGGCGTCGAAAGGAGTTCGGATCTTCGAAAACGATGTGCTCTTCCGCCTCGTCGAAGAATACCAAAACTGGGTCGAAGAAACAACCCGGGCCAAACAGATGGCCGAATTCGAATCTTTGACCAAGCCCGGCAAAATCAAGGTTTTGAAAGATTTCATCTTCCGACGGAGCGAACCCGCGATCGTCGGGGTCGAAGTTCTTGGAGGCGAGATCAGGCCCGGCGTGCAGCTGGTGAATTCCATGGGCAAGGTGGTGGGAGTTCTTTCCCAAATTCAGGACAGAGGCCAGCCCGTTTCCAACGCCAAAGAAGGGGCAAAGGTCGCCATATCGGTTAAGGATGGTGTCGTCGGTAGGAACATCCACGGCGACGAAATTCTTTATGTGGCGGTCTCCGAAAGAGACGCCCGCCAGCTCCTCACCAACTACGCGACCATGCTGGAACCCAATTCGCTAAAGGCGCTGGATGAATTTACGGAGATAATGCGGCGGAAAAACCCTTTGTGGGCCCGCTAGCACAAATTTAAATTGCTGACCACCAAGCTCAACCGTTAGATGTCGCAGCAAGCGGCGGGTCCGAGAATGGTTCTCTCGGACCCTTACCAAAAGAAGGCGTTGACGATTCAGCTGACGCCGCAGCAGTTTGGGCTGCTCAAGGGCAAGAAGATAGGCGAATCCGTGGATGGCTCCGCCTTCGGCTACAAAGGGTTCATCGTGAAAATCACCGGCGGAACCGACAAAGACGGGTTTCCGATGAGGCCCGATGTTTCCGGACCTCGTAAAGTCCGAATTCTCCTGACGGGAGGTGTTGGCTTCCATCCACGAAGGAAGCCGCCGTCAAAACGAAAAAAACGGCGGAAGAAACGGCTCGTGAAGGGTATGAGGAAACGCGTGACCGTCCGGGGGAACATGATAAGCGAGGCCATCGCACAAATCAACGCCAAGCTGGTCAAGAAGGAGGGATGACATGTCGTTGATGGATGTGAAAATGGTAGAAAACAGGCTTGTGGGCCGTCGAGAAGTAATCGCGAAATTATCCTATACGGCTCCTCTGAAACGGGATGAGGTGAAGCAAATACTCGCAAACCATTTCGGCATCGAACCGAAAAAGGTCGTAATCAGGAAGATAAAATACTTGACAGGCACCAAATTTGTCGAAACGCTTGCGCACATTTACGACTCGGATGAAAAAATCAAGGCCTACGAGCCCTTATACATCCTCGTTAGGAACAAGCTGGCGGAGAGGCCGAAGAAATGACCGAGCAGGGGCTTTGGAGGAGGTACGGTGTTCAGGGCGGCAAGTTGGTCCGAAACCTCGTCTCGTGTCCGAGATGCGGGCCCGGATTTTTCATGGCCGACCACGGTAACAGGTATACCTGCGGAAAATGCGGATACACGAAGTTCAAACAGTAGCCATATTCAGAACTTCGACCACCCTTTTCCTTATTTCATCCGACGGCCTCACAACCACGTACCCGACTTTCGGCTGTCCATAGATGAGCACTCCTCGCGGAGGCAGAACATACATCGCCGGAAGCGCCAGCAAATCTTCTTCACCATCAACCAACACCGCCCCATCGCCTCTAACAACGGCCGCAACCACCGCTTTTGCCGCATCCGGCTGAATCGTCCCAGGAGCGTTAGACACCTTTTCGACCTTGTAGCCGCTGAGGTCGGGTCCAAAGGCCTCACGCCGCTCAATCTTCCCGTCAACCACCACCACATGAGGTCTGACACCTATGGCCAAAAGCTTTCGAAAAGAATAGTCGCCGACAACTACGAGAGGCAGGGCCTTTGCCAAGGTTTCATCGTACGTGACGTTGCCTTTCCGCAGCTCGCCGAACGGCCTTCGAACATATTCTTTCATTTGCTCCGAAAAAACTATGGGTTTACTCCACGGCTCAGTCAACTTTGACCGCATACCTTCCGGATTTTCTGATACCAAGCTCCTTCGCTATCCGGGATTTTTCCACGTCCAGAATGAGTAAAAGACCGGAGAAACTTGAGCTGAGGTTTGTCGAGCCGCAGACATCGCATGACTTGCCGACGACTATGCGTTTGCAGTTTCTGCAGGCCCTCGGTTTACCCGACACTCGACTGCACCGTCTTCGCGATATCGTCTTCTATCCATTTAAGCGCTCCCATCATGGGTTGACGAGTTACGAGCGAAACTTTGCCCCCGGCACCGCTGGCGAACGACACCGCGTTAATCCTTCCTCTCACATCGTCTCCCACCATGAGCTTACGGCCTGTCTTCTTACCCACGAGCATGTTGTTCTTCTCGTCGTAGGTGATGAAATCATCCATAATCTGAGAAATGTGGACGAGTCCGTCGAGCGGGCCGATTCTTACAAAACATCCGAAATCAGTTATTTCCACAACCTCTCCCAGAACGACTTCGTTGAGAAGCGGCACGAAAGTCAACAGCTTGAAGGTGCTTCTATGGTATGTCGAGCCGTCACGCGGAAGAAGACGACCTACCTTACCTACATGCGCGTCGAAAACCATAATTACGTACCCAAGTTCTTCGTCCACGGCCCCTTCATACCTCTTTTTGAGTTCGTTGAGCACGACTTTGTCGAGCGGCTTATCAAAGTCAGCGGGTGAAATGCCTACAATTTCCGAAACCTCAACGATCATAAACAAGCTTAATACACCCCTTAGCCATAGGCGACTGCATAACAACTTCACTAACGGAATTTAAGCCTAACGATAGGTTTTCCAGCGCCCGAAACGCTCATATATTCCAAATTTTTCGCAGCGAGTTTTTTCACCAACGCCGCGTCGACCGTTACAACGGGAAGCGCCAGCTTGTCAGCGTACTGGATGATCAAGTCATCGACTCGTCCATTTTCAAATGACTCCAAAACTTCCATGGACTGGACGAGCTGAAGCGCTGTTTCCGCCATTTTCCCCATCTTGCCCCTACGAGAAGCGAGACGTCGTAGTTCTTCGACGACGCCTTTGATGACGACCGGCTGCAATCTGTCTTGAACCTTATCCTCCAAAAACGCCAAATAATTGCGGCCTCTCTGTGCGCAGAAAAGGAGAAAACTTGTGTCGACCAAAACTTTCATTCAACTACCCACAACATTTCCGTATCCTATAAGCCTCCAGCCGGTTCCTATCTTCCTCGAAAGGGCTACTTTGCTCCCAGGCTCGGCCACGACGGGCCTCGTCAAATTAATTTCCAGCTTGGAGGATGTTCGTTTCGACACGACTCCGCTTGAAACCGCCGACGAAACATTGATTACCAGAACCTCTTTTTCAGCGACCTGTTTGACGGCCACGTTTCCCTCCACGCCCAACACCTTTTCAAACAACGTATATTCCAAGGTCAAGGTATGCCAGATGGGTGGCAGAGTTCCGGGCTTGCCCGCAACGTTTCCGACCAAGCCATCTCCTTTGCCGATAGAGGGGTCGAGCGTCGTCTCAATTCCGGTGAGCCCGCCCGGAAAAGCTTCATCCACCGATTTCCCACCCGCCATCAGATTTGTAACCTCCGCATAAAGCGGTTCATAAACCGTTTTTCCCGTTTTCTGCTTCGCCAAGCCGGGCAAGATTTCCAGCTCATCACCTTTGCGGATTACTCCCTGAACGATGGAGCCGCCGATAACCGCTCCTTTGATGTTCCTGGCCGGTGTGCCGGGGACGTTGACATCGAATGACCTTAGGATGGGCATTCTCGACGGCTTTGAAGGGTCTCTTTCCGGTGTTTTGATGATTTTCTGTACAGCGTATAAGAGTGGTTCAATTCCTATGCCGTGCTGTCCCGACACCGGTATTACGGGGACGGCCGTGAAGCCGTTTTCCGTCAGGTATCGTGTTATTTCCTCGTGATTTTCCAACGCTCTGGTTTTGTCGACGAGGTCGACCTTGTTCTGGGCGATTACGAGGTTTTTGATTCCGAGGATTTTTGCGGCTTGTAGGTGTTCTCCGTCTTGTGGCTGTGGAAACCTTTGCCGGACGTCGGCGACGAAGATCGCTCCGTCGAAAAGAGCAGCGCCGGATAGCATGGTCACCATGAGCGAATGATGGCCGGGGCAATCGATGAAAGATATCACCCTCTGGAAGGTGTTCGGCGTTTTATGTATGGGGCATGTTTCGGTTGGGTAGTGGTCGTAGGGTGGGGTGCATTTTTGGCATCGGTAGA
>JANWZT010000219.1 GCA_025054515.1 Candidatus Caldarchaeum sp. | reverse complement strand
TCAATTAGTTTCGGCTCTTCGACTTTACATTTGTCGAAGGCGTAGGGGCAGCGGGTGTGGAACCGGCATGCGGGGGGCGGGTTGATGGCTGAAGGTGGGTCGCCGACGAGGCTTATGTTCTCCCCAGACCATAGGCTATAGAACTGGGGGACCGATGAAAGCAAGGCCTTCGAATAGGGATGAAGTGGGTTTCGGAAAAACTCGTGTGCGGGGGCCATTTCGCAGATTTTTCCAAGATACATCACGGCGACGCTGTCGGCAACGTACTTCGTGACGGCCATGTCATGGGAGATGAAGAGGTAGGTCAGGTTAAGTCTTCTCTGCAGTTCGAGCATCAGGTTGAGTATCGATGTGCGGATCGATACATCCAGGGCTGATACGGGTTCGTCGGCGACGATGAAGACCGGGTCGACCGCGAGAGCCCTCGCTATGCAGACCCTCTGCTTCTGTCCTCCGCTCAGCTCATGTGGATACCGGACAAGATGCTCAGCACGTAACCCGACCATGTGAAGCAGCTCGAGAGCTTCCACACGTGATCCCGTTTTTCCAGCCACTGTCAAAGCCTCTCTCAAAGTAGCCTCGACGGTCATCCTTGGGTTCAGCGACGATTCGGGGTCTTGGAAAATTATCTGAAGCTTTCTTCTCACGTTCGCCGCCCCCCTTCCATTCAACTCTGATAGAGGGGTGTTTCGCAGGTAGACGGTTCCGCTGTCGGGCTTGATTAACCCGCATGAGATTCTGCCTAGAGTGGTTTTTCCGGATCCCGATTCGCCGACGACGCAGAAAACTTCACCGGCCTTGATGTCTAGAGAAACGCCGTCAACGGCCTTGATGTCCCCGACCTTCCTCCTTAGAATCCCCCTATAAATGGGAAAATATTTCACGATGTTTTCGAGCCGGATAAGAGTTTCATTCATAGAGGAGACACCTCACACTTCTTTCGTAGCCGATTTCTATCAGCTCGGGCTCTTTGACGCGGCATTTGTCCATCGCCAGCGGGCAGCGGGGATGGAACCTGCATCCCGGAGGAAGGTCGAGCAGAGAAGGCACGGTTCCGCTTATGGGTTTGGCCGTCGTCTCGGTTTTGAAGCCTCTGGGAATGGATTCGATCAGGCCGCGTGTGTAGGGGTGTTTGGGGTCTGTGATGACCTGTTCCGCAGGGCCTTTCTCGACGATTTGCCCGGCGTACATGACGTAGATGTAGTCGCAGAGGTCGGCGGCGACTCCGACGTCGTGTGTTATCAAGAGAAGGGTCATGTTCATCTTCCTAATCAGCTCCCTAAATAGCTCCATAATCTGTTTCTGAGTGGTTACATCCAATGCGGTGGTCGGCTCATCCGCTATCAACAGCTCTGGGTTGCATGAAATCGCCATCCCGATGAGAACCCGTTGTCTCATGCCTCCGCTAAACTGATGCGGATAGTTGGCCAGCCTCTTCCCCGCATCCGGAATTCCGACCCTCTGCAGGATTTCCGCGGCACGTTCGTAGGCCTCCCTACGCGTAAGCCCGAGATGGGTCATCAAAGGCTCGGCCAACTGCTCACCGACGGTAAGAACAGGGTTTAAACTCGTCAAAGCGTCCTGAAAAACGATTGAAATCCTCTTCCCCCTAATCTTCCTAACCGTCTCCGCGTCAAGCTTGAGAATATCCACGCCGTCAAAAAACACTTCACCTCCGACGATGCGGCCGGGGAAAGGCACGAGCCTCAAAATCGACAAC
>JANWZT010000218.1 GCA_025054515.1 Candidatus Caldarchaeum sp. | reverse complement strand
GTCGCCGTTCTCTGCGATGGCACGCCTCAAATCCTTCAGCAAAGCCGCCCTGATGATGCAGCCGTTCCGCCAAACCTTCAACACTTCGTCGAGCACAGTTCCGTAGCCGTAGGTTTTCGAACCACGGTCTATGAGATGAAGGCCTTGGACGTAGCTGACGACCGCCGAGCAGAGGTACGCGTCGTGAAGCATCTCCGCCAAACCCTCATCCAGAAGTTTCTTCAACGTGATGTTGTGTTTCCGCGCAGCCAGCACACGTGTTTCCTTGAGGGCCGAAATGTTTCTGGCTGAGACTGCGGCGTCTATCGACGGCGTGGGAACACCGAGCTCGGCCGCAGTCTGAACAGTCCATCTACCGGTTCCCTTCTGCTCTGCCTTATCCAGAACGAGTTCGACCAGGGGCTTTCCAGTCTCTTCGTCTCGGTAACGGAGAGCGTCCGCCGCGATTTCGAGGAGGTAGCTGCTGAGCATTCCACGGCTCCATTCACGGAAAACGTCTCCAACCTCCTCCGTTGCCAGCCCAAGGCCTCTGTGGAGTATGTCGTAGGTTTCGGCGATGAGTTGGAGCAACGCGTATTCGATGCCGTTGTGAACCATCTTGACGAAATGGCCCGAGCCGGCGGAGCCCATGTAGCCCGCGCAAGATTCGCCGTCAGCCTTCGCCGCAATAGCTTTCCAGAGGTTTTCGGAGACATCGTATCCCTGCCGAGGCCCGCCCACCATGATGGAAGGGCCTTTCAAAGCCCCTTCCTCCCCACCGCTCACACCAACACCCATGAACAAAACACCCCTGCCCGAAGCCGTCTGCTGCCTTCTCTCCGTGTCCCTGAAGAACGAGTTGCCGCAGTCAAATACAACATCACCCGGGCTCAGCAGAGGCAGCAGCTCGTCGAAAACCGTTTCAACGGCTTTACCGGCCTCAACCATCAAAACTATCTGACGCGGCTTCTCCAGTTTTTCCACGAGCTCGACCAAGCTGTAGGAAGGCCTGATGTCGAGGATGTTTTTCACCGAGGAAACTAGTTTGTCGGTTTTTTCCCGCGTCCTGTTGTAAACCGTCAGCGAATAACCCTTCGAAGCGATGTTCCGTGCGAGGTTCTCGCCCATCACACCCAGCCCGACTAACCCGAGACCGCCGCCCAAACCCAGTAAAAACCCGCCGAGCTCTCTAAAAAATCATCAACCAAACGAAAGGAGGAGCCTTCTATCCGAGAACATACAACCATGGCCGGGACTCTGATTGGACGAAGACGAGTACAGGAGATGGATGACCAGCGCGGAAGCAACGATAAAATCAGCTTCCAAAGATTTGTCGGCAAACGAATACAGTTGGGCGTGTTTCAAGGCTCATCAAGCCGCCGAGAGTTTGGGAAATGGGAACTCCGGAGGAATATTTTTCCGAAGATGAGGCGGTTGAAGGAGGCCGCCGTCGAATCAGCCTTCAAGGCTGTTCGGGAGTTGGAGGAGAGGCTGGGCCCCGTTTCCGCGGCTGTGGTGGGCTCGTATGCGAGGGGTGATTTCAACCAGTGGAGCGACTTGGACGTTCTCGTCGTCTCACCCAACTTCGTCGGAAACCCTCTCGAAAGGTTTGAGCAATTCGTCGAAGTCTCAAAAAAAGTATCCATGCATCGAAATAATATCTTTGACGCCTTCGGAGTTTCTCCGTCAGCTACGGCTTAAAACACCTCTCGCCGCCGAGGCCATCACACGTGGAATCGTTC
>JANWZT010000217.1 GCA_025054515.1 Candidatus Caldarchaeum sp. | reverse complement strand
ATCCTTGAACGTGCTGGAAAACGGCTTGAGGCGCCGCTTGATTTCGCCTATTTGGCGGCTGATGGGTCGAGGGTTGAAACACCAATCCAAGGCCTGCCATGTCCGGGACAGATACAGGACATCGGCACCAACACAATCGAACACTACCGTCGGATGATCGAAGCCATGGATCCCGGAACCTGCGTGATTGTTAAGGGCCCGGTCGGAGTATATGAGAAGCCGGCTTTCAGGAAAGGGACGGAGGCCCTCTATTCTGCGCTACGCACCTCAAAAGCCACGACCATGATAGGGGGAGGCGATTCCGTGACCGCGATAGATTTGCTCGGCTTCCGTGCAAGCGATTTCTCCTTCGTCAGTCTCGGCGGAGGAGCTTTCATACTCTATCTATGCGGCGAACCGCTGCCGGGCCTTCAGGTGTTAGAGCTGACAAAAGCTGGGTAACAATAAATACACGCATGACAACGGACTGCCATGTCAAACTTTGATGTCGCAGTCTCAGGCTATGCCGAAACTCCTCTCAGCCGTGCACGCGTCGACAAAGGTGAAAAGAAGTTTTCGATCGAATACTACTATGCATGGGCGCTCAACCTGCTGTTAGAGCAGACGGGGTTAAGGCTGGAGGATTTGCGTGGGCAAGGGGTTGGTGTGACTGGGTCGGCTTATCCGAGAGCGGAAATCTGGTCAGCCGAAGTAATTCAAAATCTTGGACTCGAGCCGAAGCTGCTCGTCAGGGCCGACCACGGAGGAGCCAACGGGGCATCGCTACTCGTCTCTGGGGCGCTTGCAATCCATGCGGGATACGTTGACCATTTCCTCATCATAGGCGCGGACACGCCGATGAACATCGTCGGAGAAGGAGCGTTGACTTGGCGTTACGAGCTGGATTACTTGATGCCGGTGGGAATGATGGGGCCGAACAGCATGGCAGCTATGATGATGAGGCGGCAGATGCATGAATACGGGTACAAGCCCGAACACTACGGGAAGATTTCGGTTTCACAGCGAGAAAACGCTTCGAAGAACCCCAACGCATACTTCAAAACTCCTTTGAAGATGGAGGAATATCTCGCATCGCCTTTGATCTCCGACCCTTTGAAAATGCTTGACATCTGTCCTTTCGTCAACGGAGGGTTCGCCCTGCTTCTTTCACGGAAAAAGACGGCAGAAAAGATTACCGACAAGCCAGTAAGGGTCGCGGGGTTCGGCTCATGGCACAACCTCGACGCATCCAAAACCATCAAAGACGTTACGACGACGGGGTTGAAGGTGGCGGTAAAGCAGGCCTTCGAATCCAGCGGGACAAAGATATCTCAAATCGATCTCATCAACGTCTACGACGATTACACGCCCGTGGTTTTGATGCAGCTGGAAGACGCTGGAGTTTGCGGAAAAGGCGAAGCCGGCAAGTTTCTCGACCAGACCGACATAACCTACCGAGGCAACACGCCCATCAACACAGGCGGTGGCTTGCTTTCATACGGCCAAGCCGGTATGGCGGGCGGACTTCATCATCTCGTCGAAGCCGTCCGGCAAATGCGGGGAGAGGCGGGAGAAAGACAGGTCAAAGGCCTTCGATACGCCCTCGTAACCGCGCTGGGAGCGCTTGAGCACGGCGGAACATTCATCAACAACTACGCCGTCATCTTTGGAGGTGAATAGAGATGAGCGAATACAAACGTCCGTTACCGCAGGTCAACGAATACAGTCAAGAGTTTTGGCAGAGCTGTAAA
>JANWZT010000216.1 GCA_025054515.1 Candidatus Caldarchaeum sp. | reverse complement strand
GACTTTGGTGAACACAAGCCTTTCAAGCAGTTTAGATGTTTCGAGGCCGCCGGAGCCCATCGAAAGCGATATCCGGTCGTGGAGTTTGCCTTCCAAACCCTTCAGAACACCTACTTCGTCTCAGCCAGAAGGTCTTTTTGTATCAGGTTGTCCAAGTCTTTTTGGGTAATTTCTCCCCTCCCGATCAACGGTTCGGCCATTTCACGAATGTCTTCGAAGATTTTGAGAAAGTCTTTGCGGCTAATTTTGGAGACGACGACGCCTGCGTGCACGACAACGTAGTCACCTTCCTTCAACCCGTCAACGGCGACGATGACGGTTTTGACTATGCCGCCGCCAAAATCGACGTCAGCCGTTTCGTCGGATATCTTCAAAACTTTTCCATAGACTCCCAGGCACATCGTTCATCACCTCCATTCTCGGAAATCCTCCCTTTCGCCGCCAGTCCTAGCCCAAATCGCGCAAGCGCCTTCGCCCGAAACCATGCAGGGGCCGTATGGGTTCAGCGGCGTGCATTCCTTCATGAAGAATTTGCAATCAGATGGCTTCGCCATCCCGAGTATCACGTGGCCGCATCGACAACCTGGCAGTAGGTCGTAACGCCATTCCGCTTCGCTAGGTTCTTTCAAACCATGAGAGGCAAGCGCATCAGCCCACGCGTATTTTTCCCTGAAGAAAAGGCCGCTGTCGTCGATGAACCCTATCCCCCGCCATGAAGCTTTCCCGACTTCGAAGACTTCGGCGATGGTTTTGAGGGCTCGAGAGTTTCCGTTCCAGCTGACTGCCCTCGAGTATTCAACGACGACGTCGGGCTGTGAATTAAGTATCATGTTGAGGATGACGGCGATTGCCATCAATACGTCGAGGGGCTCAAACCCGGCCACAACAGCCGGTATTCCAAAATCCCTCGGGAGAAAAGACCATGCACCAGCTCCGACAACCGTCGAAACATGTCCCGGAGCGATTACTCCCGAAACAGTCCCAACTTTTTCGACAGCGAATTTCGCTGCGGGCGGAGTAAGCCTACCGGCTGAAATCACCGTCAAATTTTTGGGAAAATCATCCCTTTGAACAGCGGCTGCGTAGCCGGGGAAAGTTGTCTCGAAACCGACTCCGAGAAAAATCGACGGCCTCCCTTCCTCTGCAGCAGATTTGACGGCGTCCAGAAAGCTATAGACAACTTTAACATCGCAACCCATCATTTTGGCGTCGGAAAGGCTCCCGCATCCGTCGACTTTCCGCACGGCGGGGAGCTTGTAGGCGTCTCCAAAGGTGTAAACGGTCAAACCCTCCAAAGCAAGTTTCACCGCGGCCTCGACGTAGAAAGATGGGGTGACGCATACGGGACATCCGGGCCCGGCGATCAGCTCAACCCCTTCTGGGAGAACGCTTCTTATGCCGTAGTGGGCTGTCGTCCATTCATGGGTGCCGCAGAAATTCATGATTTTGACGTGGTCAACGCCTTGACTGTTCAAATCCTTCCAGTATGCGTTGATGATCTTAAGTATTTTAGCCGCCGTTTCACCGTCTCTAAAGATTTTCCTGGACAAGACCGTCAGGTCCGCAGCGTCTTCCACATCCAATACATCGACATGGGTGCATAAAAGCTCAACATCCTAATACATTGGTATTCTTATTGGGTCGTTCAACAAGGATTCCACTAGGTTGAGGGCGGTAAAGATTCACGTTGTAGGTATCGTTCAAGGAGTCGGCTTCAGACCCTTCGTTTATCGCGTTGCACGCGACTCCTCCGTC
>JANWZT010000215.1 GCA_025054515.1 Candidatus Caldarchaeum sp. | reverse complement strand
CCACTTGCTTGCGTCGAGCGAATCCCAATTTTTCGGTGTCGTGTAAACTTTTGTTCGTAGACGGCCGCATCCCATTCAGGCCGACTCTATGTGATAACCGTGGTCGGGACTGAGCGGGCGCGGCTCGCCAAATATTCCGACCATTCGGTGGATGCAGAAACAATCAAACCGAACGTCGAAACCTAACTCTCCCCACCTTCCGCAGCTACAAAAGAACCGAAAGTTTGATCAAGCTTTTTGCCCCTTCGCTTCCGCAAACTTGATTCTCTTCTCGATTATTCTTCCGCGGGGCGCGTGCTGCTTCTTCCAAACCATTACAGTCCGTTTTAACTCGATTACTGGGACATTATCTTGGTTATAGCCAATCGTTTTGAACCTAACTATTCCCATTTCAGGCCTCGATTTTGACTCACGTTTCTCCAGCACCTCTGTTTGGGCGTAGATAGTATCCCCAGCGAAAACCGGGTTGAGCAGTCTAATTTCCTCCCACCCGAGGTTGACCGCGTTTTGACTAATGTCCATGACGCTCATGCCTAGCACTATGGATAAGGTTAGACAACTGTTTACGAGAGGCTTCCCCCACTGAGTTTCTGCGGCGTATTCGGAGTTAAAATGAATTTCATTCGTGTTCATGGTCAGTAGACTAAACCAGATGTTATCGTTTTCGGTTATTGTTCGACCGTATGGATGAATGTAGATGTCGCCGGGTTGAAAGTCTTCGTAGTATCTTCCTTCCCAACCTCTATAAATGTTGGGCATGGCTGACAGCGGTTGCATGGACTTTAAAAGCTTAACCATTTCTCGGTCATAGCAGATTTGCATGAAACTTATTTCACTACGCTTGATGCGATGAACTAAAAGTGTTAACGCTTATATGCCCCAAGTCTGCCTGAAAACTCAATGAAAATATGGAGACCGAAACCAGAAGCTTGGAAACAAGTTACTGAAGCCCTGAAAGGTAGGTATGTCTCAGCCGACGACAAGGCGACAGCAATCCTCGTCGAGCTTGCGCCAAATTCCAACTTCCCCAAACATAAACACGTCCACGTAACCTATGGAATTATAATTCGGGGCAACGGAAAGTACATAGCCGAAAACGGGGAATTCCCCCTTTCTGAAGGAGACATATACTACATAGGGTCAAACGAAGAACACTGGCTCTTTTCGGGAGAGAAAGGTTTGATGTTGTTCGAGGTTTTGATCCCGCAGAGGGACGACCTTCAGAGCAGGGTTTTGAAACCCGATGTGGAATGATTGTTCTATGAAGAAAGAAATAATCCATCCACGGCCTCCCCAGCATCGCATGCCCTACGTTCCGGGAATATTGGTGAGCGGGGGCAAACTTCTATTCATAGCGGGCATGACTGCTCTACCACTTTACCATAAGCATCCACACGACCCCGAAGAGTTGAAAATCCCCGAGGACATTAAGGAACAAACGAGAAGGGCCTTCAACAACATAAAGATGGTTCTTGAAACTGTGGGAGGCGATCTACACAACATAGTTTCGTTGGTGCGCTACTTAACTAACATCGAAGAACAAGATAAAGTAAATGAAGTAATGTGGGAGCTATTTGGGGACAACCTGCCAACGACTACAACCGTCGAGGTAAAGTCCTTGGTCGTTAAAGAAGCGAGGGTTGAACTTACGGCTATCGCGGTCGTGTAGTTTAGAATAGCGGTACTTCGGTAACCTCCTCCGTCGGCCATTTGCTTATGACTTCGTGCCCAGTCTCGGTGACAAGGAGCATGTCTTCGATTCTGACGGCTGCTTTTCCGTCGG
>JANWZT010000214.1:1558-1787 GCA_025054515.1 Candidatus Caldarchaeum sp. | reverse complement strand
AAGGGATTTGCTATTGGTAAGCGGTTACGAGCTCACGCATGGATGGAACGAATTTGTCTCGGCCTTGTTTGAGCTGATGGAAACATTCGGTTCAAGAAATTTGGTAACGATAGGCGGCCTAATCGACAACACGCCCCACACCAAACCCGTCAGAATATCCTTCCTCACGACCAGCCAGAGAATCTACGCAAAAGCCATGGCCCAAGGCCTTAGGCCGTCGAACTACACG
>JANWZT010000214.1:0-1548 GCA_025054515.1 Candidatus Caldarchaeum sp. | reverse complement strand
CAGCTACATCCTAATGAACAGCGGTGAAAAAGGAATCGAAGCACTGTCAATATGGGGCCACGTACCCAGCTACCTCAACACGCCCAACCCACGGGTTGTCCTCGCCCTACTCGAAAAACTGACAACACTCACAGACATCACAATCAACCTCAGCAGGCTTTACATCGAAGCCGCATTATTCGACAGTAAAGTCAACAACCTCGTCGAAACAGACGAAAGACTGAAAGAAATCATCAGAACCCTCGAAAAAGAATATGACGAAAACGAAAACCATCCATCATACATCGAGTGAAAGCAGAGAACGGCGGCAAATATCATAATTATTTCAAAAATTCAAAATAATTATAATGTTTTCACGCGAATTCAATTATTTATTATCGCCAACATATAATGATCTGTGATGTCGCCGTGAATAAGCTGTTGCTTAAAGGGGTTATCCCGATACTTTTGGGCGTCATCATCGCCGTGATACCACCGCCAGCAGGACTCCAACTCAATGCATGGCTCTATTTCGCTCTCTTCGCTGCAGTAATCGCGGGCCTTGTCCTCGAACCAATTCCGGCTGCCGCAATCGGAGTTATCGGCGTCGTGGCAGCGACGGTCTCGGGCCTTGTTTTTCCGAAACCCGGAGACGCTGTTAGATGGGCTCTTTCGGGTTTCTCCAACACCATCGTCTGGCTCATCTTCGCAGCGTTCCTTTTCGCCTACGGATACAACAAAACAGGCCTCGGCAAACGCATCGCCCTCTACTTCATCAGGTTTCTCGGCGGAAGAACGCTGGGCCTCGCCTATGCGATAGGTTTGAGCGACATCGCCCTCGCACCCTTCATGCCGTCCAACACGGCACGCGGCGGAGGAACGATATACCCAATCATATCAAACATTCCGCCGATGTACGGCTCCAAGCCCGGAGACGGCACAGAAAGAAAAATCGGCTCATACATCATGTGGAACGCTTTCGCGATCAACTGCGTAACCAGCAGCATGTTCATCACGGCTCTCGCGCCCAACCTGCTCGTCGTATCCCTCGCGGCCGCACAGAAGATAACCCTCGAATGGCTTCCATGGTTCATCGGATTCGCGCCAGTCGGCCTACTTCTCGTCGCAACAGTCCCGCTAATCACCTACAAACTCTATCCCCCTGAAATCAAACGATCTCCAGAAGTCACCCAATGGGCCTCTCAAGAACTGAGTAAACTCGGGAGAATATCCATCAAAGAGATCGTGTTTCTCGGCGGCGTCGTCCTCGCTCTCCTTCTCTGGACGCTTGGAACAGATTTCATAGATGCCACCGCGACAGCCCTACTCGTCGTCTCGATAATGCTGGTCGCCCGCATCTTCGACTGGCGAGACATACTTTCCAACACCGCGGCGTGGAACGTGTTGGTGTGGTTCGGAACATTGGTCACGCTCGCCGACGGGCTTGCGAGAGTTGGCTTCGTCAAATATGCCGCCGATGCATTCACCAAAACCATCGGAGGATTCGACGCCACAACCGTGCTCATACTCATCATCCTCTTCTACTTCTTCATACACTACGCCTTCGCC
>JANWZT010000213.1 GCA_025054515.1 Candidatus Caldarchaeum sp. | reverse complement strand
AGCTCCGACCACTTCAACTGATATCGCGGGAATTTTGTAGGGGCCGCTGAGCATCGGGCCGAAAAGAATCGTCGGAATGCCGGGGGCCGCGGTGGACAGATACGCACCCATGTTGGCGTAAGCCTTCACCTTAAGCCCCAGAATCAGGCCACTTTTGTCCACGGCCATTTCAACGTACTGAACGTGGTCACGACCATGGATGGTTGCCGAAAAGTTCTCCGAACGCGATTCAACCCATTTTACGGGCCTTCTCAATTCCTTGGCTAGATAGAGAGCAACGACCTCCGGCGGATAGCAGTGGATCTTGGCCCCGAAACCTCCGCCAACATCGTGCGAAACAACCCTCAGTTTATGCTCGGGTATTCCCGTGACCAGTGAAAGCAAAAAACGGTGAACGTGGGGGTTTTGTGTGGTCAGGTAAACAGTTGCCTCCCCCGTCGTCGAGCTGTAATCAGCGACCACGGCCCTCGTTTCGAGCGGCGTCGGCTGCAGCCTACTGTTTACAAGCCTTTGGGAAAGGACCATATCGGCTTTGGCGAAAGCTTTGTCAACGTCGTCCCCTCCAGCCCGCCACGTGAAAGCCCTGTTGTTGGGAATATCGTCGTAAAGCTGTGGCGCTCCGTCCTTAACAGCTTCTTCAGGGTTCGAAACTGCTGGAAGCTTCTCGTATTCTACTTCTATCATCCCCGCCGCATCAACGGCCTCCTCATACGAAGAAGCCGCAACAACGGCCACCGGGTCTCCCACGAACCTAACTTTATCCACGGCCAGCGGCATGTAGCGAGGAACTTTCAAACCAGAGTTCGGGATAAGCCACGCACACGGAATTGGGCCAACCTTATCAACGAGGTCGGCTCCCGTCAAAACTTTGACGACGCCGGATGCCCTAGCGGCGGCGTCTGTCTTTATCTGCTTGATTTTTGCGTGAGCGTGTGGGCTCCGTACGAAGCTCAGATGAACCATTCCCGGGAGAGCGATGTTGTGGGTGTATCTTCCACGTCCCGTTATCAACCTCGGGTCTTCACGTCTCTTGATACTTGCGCCAAAATACTGGGTTACGGCCATCGAAAAGCTCTTTTGTCAATAAAATATATAACCATTATACATTTACACCAAGGATGCGAAAAGCCTGCAAACAGCCGAAGGCCACGAGCGGGACAGTGATGTTGTCGTCGATTCTGCCGTACTCAATCTTTTCGATGAGTGATGCCGCTGCTCCCGCTACAGCGCCGGGTATGTTCATAATCCAGAAGCCCACTGGGATGCAGAAGGCGGCCATCGCTACGTTGCCCCACCAAGATTTTGTCCTCCGACGGTAGACGGCGTTGCGTACAAACCCTGTCACACCGTCTCCGACACTCATGAACAGAATTGGAACGACGCCCATCCGGACGTCGCCTATCAAAAACCCGAGCCCCATCACGAGCCCCCACATGATGATGAAATGAACTTCAAACATGTTCTCCTCAACCTGATACCAGTACATCAGCTTCCTGCGGCGATGCGGAAGATAATTGCCCACGGCGAGCACAGCCACCATCAAGGCAACCAAGGTGAAGGTTTTGAAGAAAAATCCAACAACCAAAGCAGCAACCCCTCCCGTCAACACATGAATAATCTTGCGGTTGAAGTAAACGGCGACGTTGTGCCTTACCCCCCTATCTATCATCATCTGATACAGTTTTTTCGTGAGCAAAAGCGTAACGAAGAGAATCCAGCCGAAAAGCGAAAAAGTAAGCACGAATTCATCAGAAGAAGGGATTCCTAACACAAGTATCAGATGCCTCCAAGACGTA
>JANWZT010000212.1 GCA_025054515.1 Candidatus Caldarchaeum sp. | reverse complement strand
ATCGAAGCCAATGTCGGCGCGGCCTCTTACCTCAACCGGTATCGTTAAAGTCGCCGTTATCAACGTCCCGTATCTGTTCCTGTAGTTCAGCTCAAGCGGAAGGTAGTGGACGCCAAGCTCGACTTTATCCGATAAGACGAGCGGGAAACGGAGACGGAAAACGCCTCCCGCCGGAACAGTCTGTAGGCTGGTTGCGTAAGCCTTTCCATCTCTTCCAACCGATTCGAATCCTCTGGTCAGAGACAGCCTTCCCTCGATGTTGCTGACGGAAGTTTCGGCGGGGGCTTCGAGAAAAACGTCAAGCGTCGCCTGACCCGTCGAAGGCCCTACAGAGGTTTCAGCGTTGTCCACCAACCATTTAGCCTCTATGAAACGTGGGGTAGGTGGTTTATAGACTACCAGAGTTATCGGAATCACTTGAATCGACTGGGGAAGAAGGTCTGATGTCGATGTGCAGTCGCGGTAGTAGACAAATAAATCAACTGGATAAGACGCTGGCCTGGCGTCTTTGAGGATGTTAATTTTGAAAACCAACGAAGCCGAAGTGCCCGGCTGAACCACACCTAGGAAACTTGCTGAAATGCTGCCAGAGCCATCCCAGCTCGTGAACGGGAAGGCGGCGCCGAGCTTCGGCCTAACCTCGGCGGAAAGCGAGCAGACCTGCTTGTTCCCGATGTTCGCCAACACCACGGTCAAATCGATTTTCTCGTCGCCGGGAATTCCTTTCTCCGGATTAGCCAAAGAACCCCACACCACGTCAGTAACCTGAATACGTGAGGCGGAGGCGTCGACGAAGACGGCGGGAAGCAGAAACAGAGATACGAGGGCGAATATTATGGCTCGGTTCATCTGTATCATCTCGCGACTGCTAGCACTTCCTCCTTCTCGATTTTGCCGTCTCGGATGTAGATGATTCGGTCGGCTTCTCGGGCGACTTCCATGTTGTGGGTGACGACGATGACGGTGTTTCCTTTCCGGGATAGTTCCTTCAAGATTTTCACTACAACGGCTCCCGACTTTGAATCCAAGTTGCCGGTCGGCTCGTCGGCGAGAATGATGCTTGGCTCCGTTACCAATGCCCTCGCTATGGCAACCCTTTGTTGCTCTCCGCCGCTGAGCTGGGTTGGCTTCTTAGATGCTTTCGATTCAAGGCCTACTTCAGCCAGCATGCTCAAAGCCAGGTTGCGCCTCTGCTGTTCAGGCACATCACGTAGGCTAAGTGGGAGTTCGACGTTCTTCAAAGCAGTTAGCCTGTTGATGAGGTTGTAGGACTGGAAAACAAAGCCAATCTTCATGTTGCGCACTTGGGCTCTTTTGTTGTCGTCGAGTCTGCTGATGTCGACGCCGTCGATGATGACCTTCCCTTCCGTGGGCCTGTCTAAAGCTCCCAGCATGTTGAGTAGGGTGGATTTGCCGCTTCCACTCGGCCCTACGATGGCCACCATCTCACCCCTCCGTATTTTCATCGAAACACCGTCCAAGGCCACCGTCGTGATGCCGTTGTTCCTGTAAACTTTCCGTAGATTTTCGACGACGACGACGTAATCATCGGCCAACCGCATCACCTTATGCGGATATAATCGTAGGCTCCGGTCGCGTTTTCGAAACAGTAGTGGACCCGCCGATAATTTTTCCTAAATTCTTCGACCTGTTCAGCCACCTTTGCCGGTTCCTTTCCCCGAACTATGACGTCGGCGATGAATTCAGCGATCTGCTTCATCTCCGACTCCTCCATGCCGAGCCGCGTAACCTCCTGCGTACCCAACCTGATACCGCTCGGCCTCCTGTAATCGGTTTTGAGGCGATAGTCTTTGGGGATGAGGTTTCTGTTGAGAATAATTCCAGCCT
>JANWZT010000211.1 GCA_025054515.1 Candidatus Caldarchaeum sp. | reverse complement strand
TTTTCAGCAAATCCAGAGAGAGTACGTAGCTTCCCCTCAACTCTTCGTACTGTTTTGGGTCTGCGAACCTCTCTTTCTGAAGACGTGTAACGTAGAGGACGTCCAGCTCTTCCTTGACTTCGTCAAGTTTTGTGTGTTGATGGACTTCAACGCCTTTGAGTTCTTTCAAAACTTCTTCTCTGATTTGAAGCGCCGGAGGAGCTATGTAGTGGAAAGTTACATCTTTGAATTTTGACAGTAGATATGAGAGGCTGCTCGGTGTCCTCCCGTATTTGAGGTCGCCCATAATCCCGACTTTCAAGCCGTCGACTTTTCCGAAAATCTCCCACATCGTGAAGACGTCAAGCAGAGCTTGGGTCGGATGTTCGTTCCATCCGTCTCCCGCGTTTACAACATGGCAACGGACTATTTTCGAGGCTTTCTCGGCAGCCCCAACTTCTCTGCTCCTCAACACGATGATGTCAGGCCTGTACCCGTCGAGCATCCGCATCGTGTCTTCGAAAGATTCCCCCTTCGCCCTGCTGGTAATCTCCTCGGGCCCAAAATCAACCACCTCCCCGCCCAACCTCTTCATCGCGAAAACGAACGAAAGACGGGTTCGGGTGCTCGGCTCGAGGAAAACCGTTGACAATATCCTGTTTTCTGCTATTTTAAGCCTGTCGAATTGTTTAAGAAGTTCTTTGATTTTCTTTGTTTCCGAGAAAATTTTCAACGTAGTATGAACATCAAATTGTTTGGCTGACAAAACGTGTTTGAACACGTGGTCTGGGCCAGAGTAGTATATTTAAGGCTAACGTGTGAATGTTATCTGGAATTATTCTTATATATCAAATCCGAGCAGTTACGGTGATGTCTCAGCAAAAAACCGAGTCCGGGCCGCTTGGTCGGGTTTTTGACGATTTCGTGAAATGGTTGGTCGACCGGCTCGAAAGGACGCCTATAGTTACCTTCAGGTTTCAGATTCCCCGGATGGCAGTCAGCCCGTTCGGCTACTTGGGAACGTTGACGGGAATCGTTTTCGCGTTGCTGGGAATCACTGGGGCGCTTCTGATGCTCTACTACAGGCCCGACGTAAACCTCGCCTACAACAGCGTCAAAGAAATTGAAGAAAAAATCGCGTTCGGGTTCTTCATAAGGAACATCCACTACCATGCATCCAACGCGATGGTCTTCCTCGCGATAGCGCATCTTTTTTACCAGTATTTCAGCGGTAGGTACAAGGTGAAGAACGAAGTCATCTGGGTCACCGGCGTCATTCTCGGGACGGTCACGGTTCTCGAAGCGTTCACGGGCTATGACCTTATCCTTAACCAGAGGGCCATGCTCGCCGTCAACATCGCGGTGGGGTTGACCAACGCCGCGCCAATTCTCGGGCCCCAGCTAGCCCCCATCCTTCTCGGCGGAGGCCTATACGATCTGATAATCAGGTTCTACGCCCTCCACGTCTTCATACTTCCCATGGTCATGCTGCTACTCGCTCTGGTGCATTTTCCACGCAACCTCGTCTTCGACCCACCCGTCGTTGCCGGCGTCATCGGCTCGATACTCATCGCGGGTGGGTTGTTCCCCGTCGAGCTGGGCTTGAAATATGACCCGACGAGGGCCATCGTCGAAGTTCCCGAATGGTATCTGACGGCCATCTACGCCTTCATCAGAACGGGGTTGGAAAGGTTCACTTCGGGAGCTTTGTTACCGCTGCTCTTCATCATGTTTTTCCTGCTGGTTCCGTTCGTCGACAGATCTAAGAAGCTCAGCTGGAAAGAAAGGCCTTTCTTCACGGCCGCCGGCATCTCCTCCATCGTGCTCATCGCCGTCACAACCGTCTGGGGCTTCTACACAGTTCCACGAGTCGACGCCTTCACCGCTGTGTACATCGAGCCGCTGGTCT
>JANWZT010000210.1 GCA_025054515.1 Candidatus Caldarchaeum sp. | reverse complement strand
AACGACGGGCTTCGGCTGAGTTGGTTGGCCCGTTACGGTGGCGGTTACTGTGTTGGTGACCGTCACCGTCTGCCCACCCACTGTGACTGTTCTGCCGCCTACGGTTACCGTTTCTACGCGACCGCTACCTGAAGACGACCCCATAAGATACCCGCCAAGACCAGAAACCACTCCTACGCCGACAACCGCTCCGATGGCTAACGCGTTACTTATGGCTTTTCTCCGGGAGATGTTCGGGTTCGTGGGCTCCTCTTTGTTTTTTTTCTTTATATAATTCATACTCAACACGGCAGAGGACACACTTATTAACTTTTCCAAGATTTTAGACGGCTACAAACGACCTTGAACGTAATAATTGTTTATATAAAATGGCTCCAGCCGGTTTAACCATGCGTAGTTCGCGGAGTCGGATAAGAAAAATAGACGTCCAAAAGGTGCGGTTAATCGAATGGCTGCCAAACCGACGGGACATGGGAGAGATAGTAGAGCTCGCAAGGTCAATCAAGAAAAGGGGAGACGTCGACGTTCCGATAAAGGTTAGACCCGCTCCTAACGGATTCTATGAACTGATATGGGGACGAAGACGTTTGGAGGCAACGCTGCTCGCTGGTTTGCAGAAAATCAGCGCCATAGTCGAGGAGTTGAATGACGAAGAAATTCTCATTCAGAACTCGCTCGAGAACATGTTTAGAAAAGATAAAAACCCCATCGAGGAGGCTGAGCTTTTTGAAACTTGGAAAAAGAAATTCGGGCGAACATACGAGGAAATAGCGAAAGAAATCGGCGTTCGCAAAGAATATGTTTACAACCGCGTTCAGCTCTTGTCCCTCAGTCCAAAAATCATCAAAACCATCCAGAGCGGTAGTATCGATACTAATCGATTCGGCCTTCTTCATGCTCGGGTCTTGCTTAAGGTGCGTGACTATTCTCTTCAGGAGAGACTTTTCCGTGAAGTGATTGAGGAATCGCTCACAGTACGAGAGCTGAGGCGAAGGGTAAACGCTATCACGAGCGGAGAAAAAAGACAGCCTGCATTCATAGACCTCTCACAACCGATTTTCAACGGGATGCCTCATATTCCGAAAATAATGACTCCACCGCAGATAAGGCCCGCCACGACGGTGCAGGTGGATTCTGTTAACATAACGAACATCGCGATGCCATGTCATATCGGAACACATGTCGAAACACCGCGACAGTTTTTCGAAGATGGAAAAACAATCGAAGAATACGACCTATCGAGGTTCATGGGCGAATGTGTGGTGGTCGAGGTTTCAAAAGGTCCAAATCAAGCGATATCGCTTGACGATATTCGAGAATATGAAGACCAAATTGAACCAAACACAATTGTATTCTTCAAAACAGGTTGGGGGCGAATCTTCAGACAACCCGAATACAATTCCCATCCATACATAACAGAAGAAGTTGCGCTTCGGTTATGCGACTTAAAAATAGGCATGGTAGGTGTCGACACACTTACGCCGGAGATGCCGTTTCACATGAGAAGAAACGGGTTTGACTATCCAATCCATAAAATACTTTTGTCCCACGACGTCCTCATCATCGAAAACCTCAACCTGACAAAGTTGGAGGGTTGTAGAAAAGTCCGGATAACTGCTTTCCCCATACCTATTAGCGGTTGTGAGGCAGCGCCTTGTAGAGTGGTGGCCTGGGTAGATGACAAAATTATTTCAGCGGAAAAGCATAGGGAAAAAAGCTTGAAGGCGTTAACCAAAGTGCCTATACTGCTTAAATAATAAAATAATATCGGTGTGTCATCATGAGATACAGAGCAACCTTCGGAGTCGTTTTACCAGAATAAAGCGGAGGAACAAGGAAATGAGGCGACAATTAAAATTAAGAAATAGCAAAAAAAATCCGTGAAGTAGAGAG
>JANWZT010000020.1 GCA_025054515.1 Candidatus Caldarchaeum sp. | reverse complement strand
TTCCCTTCTTTTCCCTCTGAGGTTGTAACTTCGGCATTTTCTGCATTTGACCGCGGTTTTGGCGTTGCGTGAGCCGCAGTCTCTGCAGATTTTGACCAATAGTCGTCGGCTTTGTGCGAGTTGCAGTAAGGCGGGGTCTCTGATGGGCATTCAGATTTTGCACGGTTCAGACGTATTTATAGGTGTGTATATCTCCGGTAGAAGCCGGTAGATAATCTATTTATTGAGCTAAACACCATAAGCGTTCTGTAACGGTGGTCGAGAAATGTCGGAGAAACAAATTGCTCCAACGGTTTTGGTGGGTAAGAAACCGGCGATGAGCTACGTGCTGGCGTGTCTGACGGGTTTCCAGAGCGGTTCCAAAGAAATCGTTGTGAAGGCGAGGGGAAAGGCCATCAGCAGGGCCGTCGACGTCGTTCAAATCGTCAAAAACAGGTTCTTGACGAACCTCGTCGTAAAAGACATTCGGCTGGGAACGGAGCAGATAACGGACGAGCAGAACCGAACAGTTAACGTCAGCACAATCGAGATCGTGCTGGGAGCTTCTTGAGGGGCTGCTGATGCCCGTTAGGTGCACGCGTTGGAGTTCCCAGTATGCATCTTCGACCTGAAAACCGGTGTCCTATGCAGCAAATGTGAGGGAAAACTCCGCGAAGGCGAACTGACCCAAGACGACATCGAGGTTATGCGCGCCCTTCTCGAAACCGAGAAGAAACTCCCCCAAATTTCATCACTCATATATTTCAAAAGTCTCAAGACATCAGGTTTCTTGTTTATCTTCTTTCTGGAAAAAAGCTTATCGAGTCTATCTCCCACCGTTCTGTCTGCATTGCAAAGCGATTTGTCACGCAGAACTGGGTTGAAGGTTAAGTTGATGGAGATACGTAAAGATTTGAGCGTCTTCCTCCAAAATCTGGTGGCGCCGGCGCGTGTGTTGACGGTAAATAAAGTCTGGCTTCCCGATCAGACTATTGAGCACAGGGTTTTGCTCGACGATGAAAGAGCGTTGACTGTTCCGCCGACTATTCTCTCTGAAGTTGTTAAACGGGTGATGAATATTTCGGTGATTTTCGATTTTCAGAGGAAGAGCCGGCAGCCTTTTGCTCGTTCTGTTAGGTGAGCCTAATGATCGAGCCAAGGATTAAGGAGGCTTTGAAAGGACGTGTGATGGCTGGCGAAATAGTTCCGGAAATCGATGGTAAGAGTGTCAACGTGTTCGGCTGGGTGCATGAGGTCAGAGACCTTGGAAAGCTTGTGTTCGTAGTTGTCAGAGATGTTTCAGGTATGTGTCAGGTTGTTTTCAGGATGGACGAGCTGGATGAATCGGTTAGGGATGTTGTCAGAAAATTAAGCAGCGAGTCGGTAATTTTCGTCAAGGGAACTGTGGTAAAACAGCCGAAGTCGAGACTCGGTGTCGAGTTGGTGGCCGAATCCGTTGAAATTTTGGGCAAGTCGGTGCCGCGGCTGGAATACGACCCAACGGGCAAAGTTCAAGCAAGCATGGACGTACGGCTGAAACACAGAATACTCGACCTCCGACGGCCTGAGGTGAAAAACGTTTTCATAATCGGCAACCACGTCTTGAAAGCTCTGAGAGATTTCTTCTATCAAAGGGGTTTCGTAGAAGTCAGGACGCCCAAAATCATCGCTTCAGCGACTGAAGGAGGGGCGGAGCTTTTTGAGATAAAATATTTCGACAAACAAGCTTTTTTGGCCCAGAGTCCGCAGCTGTATAAGGAGCAGTTGACCACGGTTTTCGAGAAAGTTTTCGAAATCGGGCCCTTTTTCAGGGCCGAGGAATCGCATACGAGGAGGCACATAAGCGAGTTCACGTCAGTCGACATCGAGCAAGCTTTTTCCGACATGGACGACGTGATGGAAGTTCTTGAAGAGGCCGTGGCACATGTTCACCGCGTCTTGTTGGATAAATGTGGGAAACAACTGAAAGAACTCGGCGTCAACCTCCGTGTTCCGAAAACACCTTTCCCGAGAATAACCTACGACCAAGCATTAGAGATCCTTAGGCAAGAAGGAGAAAACATCAAATGGGGAGAAGACTTTTCAACACCGCATCTCAGGAAACTCGGTAAAAAATTTACAAGCTACTACTATATCACCCACTTTCCAACGGAAATCAAGCCATTCTACATACAGGAAAAAGCCGAAAACCCAGCCCTGTCAGAATCATTTGACCTCATGTTCCAGTGGTTGGAGCTGGCTTCGGGCGGAACTCGCGTCTCTGACCATGACGTTTTAATCCGTAAGCTTGTCCAAAAAGGGCTGGACCCGAAGATGTTTGAAGATCATGTGAAAGTTTTTCGCTACGGGATGCCGGTTCACGCGGGCTGGGGCCTTGGTTTCGAGAGGTTCTTGATGGTGTTGACGAGACGAACCAACATTCGTGAAACAGTCCTATTCCCACGGGACAGGTTCAGGCTCACTCCATGATTTTGGCGGGCCTGTAATATTGTCTCTGGAAGTAGACGAGCGGCTGCTGGTCTGAGAAAATCTTGATGTCTTTTACCAGTCCGAGTATGATGTTGTGTGTGGCCGCTTCAACGTGGTTGTGGACTTCGCAGAAAAGAGTTGCGACGGCGCCATCAATAACGGGGTAGAACCCGTCCTCCAGCCGGTACTTAACTTTCTCGAACCTGTCATCGTGTGGTGCATAGGCGAATAGGTCGGAGACGGCTGCCTGTTTTTCCGACAAAAGATTTACGCAAAATCTTTTAGTCTCGAGTACATTCCTGCAGGTCTGAGTTGTTTTTTCCAACACTATGAGAACCAGCTGGGGTTCGAGGCTTACCGAGGTGAAGGAGCTGACGGTCATTCCATGTGGTTTGCTGCCGTCAAACGTCGTCACCACGGTGACGCACTGAGGAACTCGCCGCATAAACTCCCTTAAATCCGTCATCGCTACCGCAGCTATTCGTTGTCAAATATTAACCCTGCCGCATCTACTTTATTCTTTCACCGTAAACATCGTATGAGTCGACGTCATGTTCACTTCTGTCAACAGCCAAAGCCGTTTGAACACCCTGTTGAAGAAATCGTCCCGAGCCTCCTCGGCCACGCTGACAACCACGTCCCACATTCCGAACAGCTCATGTCCTTCAAGAATTTCATCGATGGACATCAGATATTTCTCCCAAAGTTTCGGCGCCGAGGGCCTTCTCATCTTGACAAAAATGTAGGCGCATTTTCTTCTGGATGGGGCGCCCTCTTTTTCAAAGGACAGCCCGCCTTCGTTGACGATGAGCGTGTTGGTGTCAACTACTCCGTGAGCACGCATGGCGTCGAGAATGCTGTTGAGGTGTTTCAAAGAATCGGCCGAAACTTTTGACAATACGTCGTAGGGGCCCCAAATGAGGTATGATTCTTCGATGTTCTTATCGTTTCTCAAAGATGTGATCGTTTCGATGAGGCCGCTGCGTGTCCCAACCGTTCCCAGAACGAACGCTTTCATGCATGAACTCTGTCGGTTGAAGGTATTTTAGCTTTCAGGTTGATGCATCGTTAAAGCGGCCGCTCCGAGCAGGGGTGCGTCTGCTCCTAGCTGGGTGATTTTTATTTTTGCCTTTAATGTACCGTATTGTCGAAGCATTTGAGCAGGTTTACTGACTGTTTCCTTTGGATGACTGAGGGCGAGTCCTCCGCCGACAACCACCATTTCGGGGTCGTAGCAGTTGATGACGGAAGCGAAGCCGGCTGCGTTGAAAAACGCCATCCTCTTGACCACCTCCAGCGCTTGCGGGTTCCCCGCCGAAGCGGCGTCGAAAATTTCGCGCGAAGTTTTCCAGATTTTTTTGTCGAAGATGTCTGCAGCAAGCTTGGGCAGCCCAGTTCCCGAACAGAGGGCCTCCCAGTGTCCTCGGCCGCCGCAGCCGCATTTTACGCGGGAAAAGGTGTCGACGACGATGTGGCCGATTTCGACGGCGTTTCCGTCCTTCCCTACCAGTAGGTGATTGTCGACGACCGCTCCCCCTCCTATCCCCGTGCTGAGTGTGATGTAGACGATGTTCCTGCATCTTCGGCCCAGCCCGTAGATTTTTTCTCCCCAGACAGCTGCCGTGCAGTCGTTCATCATAACAAAGGGCCCTCGATGAATTTTCTCCACCATTTCCCGCAGTTTGACGTCTATACCCCCAAGGTTAGGGGTTTTGACCACTATTCCCTCTGAAAGCGACAAAGGCCCTATCGTCGCAACGCCGACAGGCGCATTCTTTGAGACGCCGCTTCGATGAAGGAAACGGAAACCCATTTCGAAAATACGTTCAATCTCCTTTGGTTTGTTTGGTGTGACTAGGACGATTTTTTTTCTTATCGTGCCGTTGGGTCTGACGATCCCGAATCTTGTGTAGGATGCTCCGAAGTCGATTCCGATGACTTCCACGGAACGTCGATGTATTTGCCCGGGTTAAGTATGTTGTTTGGGTCGAAGACCTTCTTTAGCTTTTGCATGAGATATAGTGTTTGGATGCCGTTGTGTGCGGCGAGCTGTTTCACCAGACCGTCCATCTTCTGCAACCCGACACCGTGTTCTCCAGTTACTGTTCCGCCGACTTCGATGGCGAATTGAACCAGCACTTCAACGGTTTTTTCGGCTCTGGCGACCTCGTCGGGATTTTCCGGGTCGTAGAAAATAACTGGATGAATGTTCCCGTCGCCGGCGTGGCCGTTCATCGAAATCGTTAGGCCATGTTTTTGAGAGAGCTGCTTCACTTTCTCGAGATAATCCAAGATCCGGTCGATCGGTACGCAGACGTCTTCGACGAGGACTGTTTTAGCGGTGGCCCTTATTGCGAGATACATGGAGGCCCTTGTTTGGAGGAGCATTTCGGCTTCCTCTTCGTTCTCAGCGACTCGAATCACTCGGGCGTTGTTGTGCTTGAGGACTGAAACTAATTTTTCCAGTTCTTTTCCGGTAAATTCTTCTATGTCGATTAAAAGCATCGCTTCACCGACGTGAAGGTTGGTTCCGTGAAATTTGTTGGCCGCTTCAACACCGACGCGGTCGAAAAACTCCAGCATTCTCGGAACGATTCGTTTTTGTCTAATTTCGATGATGGTGTTGCCGGCGTCCCTCCAATCGTCGAAGACAGCGTAAATTCGTCGTAAACGGGCGTCAGGTAAAGGAGCTATTTTCAGCCATACTTCGACGATGACGCCGAGAGTTCCTTCACTTCCCACAAAAAGCTGAGCGAGGTTGTATCCTGCCCTGTTTTTGGCAAGAGGCTCGCCGAAGACCACCGCCTCCCCAGAAGCGAGGACGACCTTGACGGCGAGAACCCAATCCTTGACTGTGCCGTATTTCACGCACCGGAGTCCTCCAGCACCTTCTGCGACAGCCCCTCCGACTGTGCAGATAAAACTGCTGGCCGGGTCAGGCGGGAAGAAGAACCCGTATCTTTCCAGTTCTTTGTTGAGTCTGTCGAGGACGACGCCAGCTTCGGCGTGCACATAGTAATTTACGGTGTCAATTTTCAGAATCCTATCCATGTTGGAGAGGTCGAGGATTAGATTATCCGTTACGACTGCACCCGTTAGGCTCGAGCCGGCCCCCCAAGCCGTGACGGGGATTCTTCTTTGGTTGCAGTATCTGAGAACCTTAGAGACGTCTTCGACACTGAAGGCCTTGACCACGGCGGAAGGTTTTCTACAAAACCCGCCCATGTCGCTGGAATATTTTTCGAGCGTCTCGTGGTCCACGAAGACTTTCCCTTCGCCGAGAACCGCCTGCAGGCTACGGATGTCTTGCTCGGTAAGCATCGTCTTTCAATCAATGGTCTCGTCTAAAATGTTTTTAGCAACTCATGCGCGATAGCTTGTTTTAATGCTTCGAATGTTGTTCGCGATTTGTTTTGCTTGTAATGTTTGAGGGCGCTCACCAGGTTCTGGTCTTTGGATTGGGTTAGGTTGATTGAACGGATGAGGTATGATGCGAAGGCTGTTACGTTTTTGGGTTTTCTGGTCCGAGATGAATGGCTGAAGTCGATGATGACCGGTGTTTTCTCGGGTGTTACGATGACGTGGTCGGATGCGTTGGTGAGCTGTCCGTGGTCGAGGTGGACGGTGTCGAGAATGTAGGTTTGTTCGAGGGTTTTGTCGATTATCGCGGCTGTTTCACGGCTGATGCTGGTTGCGATGGTTCGGCCGAACGACTGTCCATCAACATATTGCATCACGATCACGTTTGAGGACCAGCTGTAGAGCAAAGGCCCGATGCCCTCTTTGTTTGCATGACGTAGGTTTTCAGCTTCAAATCGCATGGTTTTTACCGCGGCGTCGGTCCGGAGCACCTTAACCGCGACTTTTCTCTGTTCTCGAAGGCCCATGAAAACCATACCTCTACCGCCCTTCCCCAGCAGAAACGGGATCATCTTGCCCACTTGTAGATGAAAAGCGAGACTTTGAACGTCGTTAGCCAATAGTTCCGCAATAACTTCCTTTATTCTTTGATGGTCTGCCGAGGGGTACGCAAGGAGTGTGAGGTCGAGACCACAGCCTTCGGATACCGTGGTCAAATCGATGAAGCGTAATGAGCTATGTAATTCGGACATGTCCTTACGAATTCCATGAAAAAGTTTGCCTCTTCTCCTGATAAATCAGCGGTCAACTGCAAAGGGTCGGAATATATCTTTGCGTTGATGATGTATTGTTTTAGGTTCTTTGAAATGGCGGCTTTTCCCGTTTTGATCAGCATCTGGATTGTTTCAGACGCCTCTGTGTGTTTTCTTCTCAACAGCGAATAAAGCCTGTCGCCGGAAACCCATGGATATGCAAGCAACCCCTCTTTTGTGAATTGTTCCTCCACAAAGTCGACCGCTGTTTTGGCCCAGACCGGAGGGCCGCGGTTGAGCATAACCGGTGGTAAGATGTTTGATTCGAGTTCGAAAACTATAACTCCCCGGTGGCTGTCGGCCCATCGGTCGCCCCTCAAAACTTTGAACCCATGCTGCTCCAGCCCACGCCAAAGGCCTCCAACGGTTCTGCTCAGTTCGCCCCACAGAACATCAGGCGGCTGCTGCGGCAACTCAAAAACAAGTCCCAAAAAACTCCTCCCGTTAACCAGTCCCTTCAACGAAGATTTTTCGAGGAAAAACTTTGTAGACGGATTTTTTAGGAAAAGTTTTGACTTCATGATGAAGTTGGACAAAGCAGACAGCGAGACGGCCGCGGCCGTGTTTCGCTGTGGGTCGACGGGGTCTCGTAGAACCAAAGGAGCTCCTGTAATGCCGGCTTCTTCGTCAAGAACAACAGGCGGCTTCCAGCGGCTGGCCTCCATGACCAGCGATGCAAAAGAACGGAATCGAATTATCAACAACTCGCAAACATATCCGCTGAAGCCTTTGACTTTCACCTCGGCTCCGTAGAGGTTGTCATTAATCAAAAACGCCTTTAGCAGCCTTACCTCATCTGCCATGTCGGGGCTCAGATGCGTCTTGACGTAACGGGTGTGATAGGGCGTTCGGTCCACCGGCGTTATCCATTTACCATATTCGGCGTCGTAGCAGGGAACGATGTTTACGCGAATACCGTCGACGAACCCTTCTACGTAGGGATGGTTGGCGTAACGTAGGCGGAAACTTCCACCTTCATCGCGGATCACTTCAACACCTTTGTCCACAACCAGCCGACACGCATCATCCACCGGAAACGTTTTTTCAAAATGAACGAAAATATCTGCCTCCTCTTTCCCACGTAGCATGGTTCCTTTAGCGAACGAGCCTTCAACCGAAACCTTGCCGGCGCCGAAAAACGTCTCAAGCCTGCCCATCAGACGGGTTGCAACGTCTCGGGTTCTATCGACTGTTTCCGGCAACGGTTTCAGCTCCTCTGCAACCTTTTTCAACAACTCCGGGAGGTCGGTCAAAATGTTTTCACCGCGATGTCAGAATAGATGGGGCCCGAGGCGGTGAGGACGCTTTTTTTGAGGACGACTTTCTCGACCCGTTGTTTTCCGAACAGGGTATCTACGTGTTTCGATAAGACTTCCAGTAAACTATTTCTGTTTTTGATGAATTTGACGCGGCAAACGGTAACATGTGGAACGAATTTTTCATTTTCCAGACGGAGGTTGCGTAGCTTGCTTTTGAGCTGGTTGTGAAGATTTTTCAGCTCTTCAGCGCCTGCTTTCACTCCGACCCAAACCACGTTGACCCGTCCTCCCCCGGGAAAATAGCCGGCGCCTCGAAACTCGATCTCAAAAGGTTTTGCTTCGATTGTTTCAAGGGCCCGAGATGCTACAGCGACCTCAGGTTCGTTGATTTCGCCGAGAAAAATGAGAGTGATGTGGAGGTTTTCACGTTCGACGGGTTTGAGCCCTTCGCCTCCAGCCCGCAACACCTCCCTTTGGAAACTCGAAATATTGCTGATAACTGCTTCGTCTTCAAGGTCTACCGCGAAAAAAGCCCTAACCATGCAGGCTCTTCCTCCTCAAATCCGTGAATTTTTCGGCGAGCTCTGAGGCCAGCCGATCAACCATGTTATCCCGGTTCAAAACCTTAATCACCTGATTCGGCCTCCAGTCGGCATAGAGGTTGTAGTAGTGTTCCACTATGTTCTGCAGCTCTTCGTCGGTTTCAAAGATTCTGTCGGATGACGTTTGTTTAAGGGTTGTTCTTTGTCTCCGTGTTTCGGGGTCGACGGTGACAACTACCACGACATCAGGTGTAACAAATACCTTCGAACCCAGTTTCTCGATCGTTTCGAAAAATTTTTTGAACTCCTCGGGTTGGATTTCTGTTTTGAATTTTTTCGCATTTAAGGAGAAGCCGTAGACGACGGAGCATAGGTTGTAGCGGTCTATGAGGAGGAAGTCTGGTTTTGTTTGGTCGATTATTTGTTTGATGGTGGCGCTGTCGTCGGCGGTGTTTGCGAGGAAAAGTAGCATGCGGGTGAGCGGGTCTGTTTCGGGCTTGTTTCCATGTTGCTGTGCGAACAACCCCGTAGGTGAACTGCTGGGCGTCTTGTACTTTGCGACACGGAACCTGCGTTCGGACAGCATATGATAGACGGCGTTCAATAAAGTGGTCTTTCCCGAGCCGTCCACCCCCTCCCACACGACGATAAAGGTTTCGCCCAACATCCAGACAACGACTCAGCGAATTTTTATTAAGTCTTTAACGCCGAAAGTATAAAAAAGCCTTTGCGCATGATAGTTTGAGGTAAAAATGCCTGTTACGTTGCGCGTTAGAGATGTTATGGACAAGAAGGTTGTTGAAGTGGACGAAAACACGTCGATCGCCGACGTCATCAAAGCCATGATGAATAACGAGGTTTGGTCGGTCGTTGTAACGCGGAACAAGCTGCCGGTTGGGGTTGTGACTGAAAGGGACATTTTGCGGAGATGTATCGCAAAGGGCTGTGCTCTTACGATGAGGGTAGGCGATATCATGTCTTCGCCGATTGAAACCATTTCCCCCGACGCCACTTTGGGTGAGGCGATGTCTCGGCTTGTTGAAAAGAACATCCGCCGACTTTTCGTGGTGGAGAACGGCAAAATCATAGGGCGGGTTACTCAGACAGAGCTGTTTGAAAACACGTTGAATGTGATGATGGCTCTGTCGGCTTTGAAGGCGCAGCTTTGAAGGTAACCGTTTACGCGAAGGCCGTTGTCCATCCAACTGAGGACGTGGACAAAGTCGCTCGGGCGATTCGGAACATCTTCCCGGCAGCGTCGACAGCTCTTAAAGGTGCTGAGTTAGTCGCGCGAACCGATTCGGCTGAAGGCTTGGAGAAACTTAGGATGATGGTGAGGTCTCGGCGGATAAGGGCGACGGTGAGGAGCCTGCTTTCGAAGGGCGTGGAAGGAGATCGGGTTGTTTTTTTCTTGAATAAGCAGGCCGCGGCCGCGGGCAAGCTTTCCTTCTACGAAAAAGGCGAGGTGATGGCGTTGGGGCCTATCGAGGTCGTTGTCGAGACTGACGACCCTCGCGAGTTCATCGAATGGCTGACGCAGTAGCTCACGGGTACGGGACGGAGTAGGAGTGTAAATCTTCCGCGATGTATGATTCGGGAAAAATCGACCGGGCTTCGATAAGGAGGCTGTCGGTTTCTTCGTATCGTGGGCTGATGTGGAAGAGATAGAGCCTTTTCACGGCCGCTTTGGCCGCGTTCTTCGCCGCATCCTCCGCCGTAGAATGACCTTCCTCAAAGGCCTTCTGCCGAAGGCTTGCTTCAAAGGTCGAGTCATGGATCAGGACGTCAGCACCGCGGGAATTTTCGACAACCGATTCGCATGGCCGCGTATCGCCGGTGTAGACGATTTTCCTGCCGGGCCTCGGAGGTTCAACAGCTTCGTCGGGTGTTATGACGCGGCCGCCGAATTCAACGGCCGTCCCCCTCTGCAGCTTGCCCCAGAGAGGCCCGCGCGGAACCTTGAGCGAGTCGAGAAATTCCGTCTTCATCCGGCCGGGCCTGTCGTCCTCTTTCAACACGTAACCAAGGGAGAAAGCCGTGTGATCGGTTTTGAAACATGAAACGGTTACGTTATCTATTTTGACGGAGTCGCCGGGCTCCATTTCGTTAACGATAGTTTTGAAGGTCAGTGCGCCGAGGTGTGGGCGTAGAACTGCTTTAAGAAAGTCTGCTGTGTTGGGTGGGCCGTAGACGTGGACGTCTTGCTTTCTTCCGTTCATAGATAGTGTGAAGAGAAGGCCGGGGACGCCGAGGACGTGGTCGCCGTGGAGGTGGGTGAGGAAGATATGGAAGCTTGGTTTGGTTCCGATGCCGGCGTTGATGAACTGTCTCTGGGTCCCTTCGCCGCAGTCGAGCAGCAGTAGCGACGACCTGAGCCTGACAGCGATGGACGGCAGGCCCCGTTTCTTCGTGGGCATTCCACCGCTTGTACCGAGGAAAACTATCCGCATCTCAGTCAAGAACCATCACCGAAACCCTGCGAGTCAAGCTCTTATGAACATATAGGTCGTAGTGTTCGACTAATTTGAAAACGCCGCATTCTTCCAGCAGGTCGGGAAAAAGCTGCTTCGGGACGGTTATCGCCATTCGTGCTTTTTCATCCAGCACGGATACGACGGAGGTGCAAAATTGTTTAAGGAGTTTTTTGAAGGGCATTCCGCCGAGCGTTGCCGACCGGCCGTATGGAGGGTCTGTGGCGACGGAGTCGAAGGCTTTGGTGAAAGGAAGTCGTTTTGCATCTCCTTGGATGACGTGGGTCTTTGAAGGGGCGTAGCTACAGGTGTTCAGCCTCATTCCGTTGGCCACCCATGTTTTGACCTCGACGCCGAATGCTTCATGGCCCATGAGACCAGCTTCGATCACAACGGCCCCCGAGCCGGCGAAAGGGTCGAGAACCCTTGAATCTTTGGTGTTAACGGCGAGGTTTACGAGACAGCGGGCAAGCTTGGGCTGCAAAGCAGAAGGAATTTTGAAAGGCCTCAAACCAGCTTTCCGGTCAGCGAAAAACTTCTTCGGCTTCAAGGCCAAAGCCAAACCAGCCACGCATACCTTCTCGGAAACTAATACAACGAAAGAAACATCGGGGTTTGATAGGTCAACCCGAACCCCCTTAACCTTCTCAAGAACCTGTGCAGCAATTCGTTTTTCAACCGAAACCGAGTCGACATCCGCCCCACCCAGCTCATACACCAAAACATCAAAGCTCCCAAACCTCTGCACCGTCTCCTCCCAACCGGGCTCGAAAACCAAATCATCCACAGAAACACCTTTCCCGAGCAACAGCGCCGCAAGCTTTGCATAAGCCGCCCTGTAAACCACTTCACGTGCCTCAGAGGCTTCCACATCGGATACAGCGATTCTTTCATCCACTAAAGTAACGGAGCGAGCTTGCCCGAACACAGACAAAAGATGAGTTAGCTCGGCAGCGGAAAGGGCTGGGTTTTCGCCTGAAAGTAGGAAGAAAGTTTTCAAAGCGTCGACAGTCGGGAAAGATGCGATGCTATCAACCCGGCCACGGAGGCGTAGCCGTAGGGGTTGGGGACGGTGTCCGTGGTTAACAAAACGTCAGCCCCCGCTGATAGTATTTTTTCGGCCGCGGAGTCGATGAACAGACCGTGAACAGCGGCTACGACCAGCTTTGTCGGGCTGAATTTTTTCAGTAGCTGGATGGATTTGATGACGGTGGTGCCTGTGCTGATGACGTCGTCGACGATGATTATCTCCCTGTCGGTGGGGATGTTCTCTGCGGTGACGGATACCTCTCCCGTCTCCGGGTTTCTCGATGTCCGCAGAACTGCGTGGTCGGTTTCCATCACCTCCGCCACGGCTTCCGCCATTTCGCCCCCTTTTTTCCCCGGGGAGACGACGAAAGGCCTTTCCACCCCCGTCTGGATAACGTATGAGGCGAGAAGTCCAGACGCGTCGATGTTGATTAGCTTCACGGGTGATTCGGAAGCAATCCACGGCGAGTGAATGTTGACCGTAAATACTTCGTCGACGCCGGCGGCCTTCAAGGCCCGCAAAACGACGTGAACGCTGACCGGCTCCCCTTCTAGAAATCGTCTATCCTGCCTCGCGTAAGCCATGTAGGGGATAACCGCTTTGATGTTTTTCGCGCCAACCGCCTTGACTGCGTCGGCAAGCAGAAGAAGCTTGACAAGGTTGACGTCTTGAGGTGGATGAAGGCCATGCACCAACACAACGTCGTCGTCAACTTCGCCGACAACCCTCACGTATGCTTCGCCGTCAGGGAACACCTTCTCGACCACATCGACGGTTTCGACGTTCGCGTATCTCGCAATTTTCTCCGCCAACTGCTTTGACGAAGGTCCTTTCACTA
>JANWZT010000209.1 GCA_025054515.1 Candidatus Caldarchaeum sp. | reverse complement strand
TCTTCGAGGTCGACGCATCCTTCTTCGTTTGAGCCCACGACAACCACCTCGAACCCTGCCATCGAGGCACTTGCGGGGTTCGTTCCATGTGCGGAGTCGGGGACGATGATTTTTCTACGAGGTTTCCCCTCTTTTTCAACGTGGTAGGCCTTGATGATCAGCACTCCAACAAGCTCCCCATGTGCACCGGCCGCCGGAACCAATGAGAAGGCTTCCATCCCCGTCAAATCTTTCAACACCTGCTCCAGGTTGTAGAGAATTTCGAGACATCCTTGGACTGTTTCAGGCGGCTGGAGCGGATGGGCCGCCGTTACCTCTTCGAGGGATGCGATCTGGTTGTTGATGGCGGGGTTGTATTTCATGGTGCAGCTTCCTAAGGGATAGAACCCTGTTGAAATGCTGTAATTCATCTGGCTTAGCCGCGTGAAATGACGTACCACATCTGGTTCTGCCACTTCAGGCAGCGGCAAGGATTCACGCACAAACCTTTTGGGCACCTTTGCCAGCCATTTCCCACCCGCCTCCGAAACTTTTCCGTCGACAGCCGGCGGAACAAATCCCTTGACGCCGGGCCTCGAAAGCTCGTAGACTAGATTTTCATTCCATTTTGCCTGGTGGAACATCAAACCACCTCTTCAACGGTTTCTACGTAAAAGTCGATGTCTTCGACGCTGTGGACTTCTGTTACGCAAGTTAGCACCGCGTCGCCGAGGGATGGGAAATCCCGGCCGACCGGAAGCCCTCCTACGATTCCTTTTTCCAGCAGCTTTTGCAAAATTTTGGATGATGGCTGGTCTTTTATGCGGTAAGCGAATTCCATGTAATGCGGTGCGTCGAGGATGGGTGAAACGACTTTGCCCGTCTTTGCAAGCGTCTGGGCGAAATAAGCGGTTTTGTTGAATATGTGTTCCGCCAGCTGTCTTAGACCGTGTTTGCCTAGGAGAGACAGGTAAGCGGCCGCGATGACTGCGCAGAAGGCTTGGTTCGTGCAGATGTTGGATGTTGCTTTTTCTCTTTTGATATCCTGTTCTCTCGCCCGTAGAACCATCGTGAAAGCTCTTCGTCTGTCGGTTACCGTCTCGGTCATTCCCACAATTCGTCCCGGCATTACGTGTATCAGACGTCTGTCCGAACTGCATCCCAGAATTCCCAGCAGGGGGCCGCCAAAGCTCATGGGCAGCCCCAGCGGCTGACCCTCTCCTACGACAATGTCGGCCCCGTATTCGCCGGGAGGTGCGAAAAGACCTAACGACGTCGGCTCAGCGCCAACGATGAAGAGAGCACCTCGTTCGTGAGCTATTTCTCCTACGGCGTCAACATTCGACACCAGCGCGCCGAGGTAGCAAGGGTTTTCGACGTAGACCGCGGCTGTCTCCTTGTCAACAGTTTGTTTCAACGCTTCCTCATCAATCGTTCCATCGTGTAGGAAGGGGATTTTCTCGATGTTTGTTTCAAGTGGCTTAACGTATGTCTGGGCCACTTTGAGCCGGTCTGGGCCAACATGTCCGGCGACGACGATTTTTCTTCTTCCGTTGTATCTGATGGCCATGCGGAAAGCTTCTCCGACCGCCGTAGCCCAGTCATACATAGACGAGTTGACGACGTCGACCGCGTAGAGGTCTGCGACGAGGCTCTGGAATTCAAACATCGCCGTTAGAATCCCTTGCGATACTTCTGGCTGGTAGGGTGTGTAGCTCGTGAGAAACTCGCTCCTACTCGCTATTTCCTTGACAGACGCCGGTATGTAATGAGGCCAAACACCGCCGCCGATAAACAGCTTCAAATTTTTCGCGTTTTTACCGAGGATTTTCCGGAGCATTTCGAAGACTTCCTGTTCCGAACGGGGACCGTCAATTGCGGGGGCTTTTTCAAGGATATACTTGCTGGGAACATCAGAATAAAGC
>JANWZT010000208.1 GCA_025054515.1 Candidatus Caldarchaeum sp. | reverse complement strand
AGTAGCTCTGCGAGGACGCCTAAGGCGTTTTCCCCGATTCTGCCGTATGTTTCGACACCGAAGGTTTTGACGGCAAGCGTCTGTGATAAGCCGAATTTGAGCCTCGTCTCCAGTTTTTTGAGGATTTGGTTGAGGGGCCCGAAGTCGCTTAAGGTCAGCATGTGGACAGCCGATTTGATGGAGCCCGTTGCCGATAGATAGTCTCCGAAACTTTTGAGTAAAATAGGAAGCATGTTCTCGGTGTTGCTGATTTTCTTGTGCCACCTTCTCCCCAGGTATCCGTGAACGCATAGGGGGGCGCCGGCGAGCACCATGGCGGTCGACGCGTAGGCCACGGTCATTCCACCCGTGAAGGCTCCTATGGATGGCGCGGCCGCGGCCAAGGCCGTGGACAAGGCAAAAACCGTCGACGAAACTCGAAGTAGTGTTTGTAGTGTTTTGGGTTTGATGGGGTTTTTGCTGAAAAGGGGCCTGCGCAGGTTGTTGGTCAGGAAGAGGAGCGTGGTCGAGCCGAGCGTCGTCGCCACGGATATCAGCGCGATTTCGAGGAACGAGCCGCTTGTTCCGCCGAGGATGGTGGAAACCAGTAGAAACGATACGGTCAGGAGGGAGACGACGCTTATCAACGTTGTGTAGGCTTCGACAAGTCTCCTGAGTTTTTCAAGGCCTTTTTCGAAGTCGTTTTCATTCTCCGACCTGTGTTTGCCGTACTCGATTCGAGCAAAGTCTTCGAGTGAAACACCTGCTTTGAAGGAATGCTGTATCCTCGTCACCAACCCTCGGAGCTTAGGCTTTTTCACCTCCGTCTGTATGAACTCAAGGACTTCGGAAACTCCATAGTTCCATCTATCTACCAACGCCGTTGCCTTTGCGAAGATTTCAGCAAAGCTTCGCGGAAGCATCTCCGACTTGGATAAAGTTTTGATTATCTGTCTCACTGAAAGTTTTGACATGCCGAGAACCGTTATGAAAAGCATCAACAGGTCGACGTTTTCCTGCGAATCGAATTCGGTTCGTAACGGGTTTTTCACGTTCTATTCACCAAGGCTATGTTTTCGAGGACGTTTTCGACCCCAACATCGTAACATTTTTTCACGGTCTTCCACACAGTTTCAAAGTCGGTTGTTCCCCGTTTGACAAGCAGGTCGAGGAGCCGCGCCCTATCCTCAAGCTCTCTGTATATTTTCCTCGTTTCCCGCGGTGAAAGGCCGAGAAGAGTTCTTATCTTGTTTTCGAGAAGGTAGCTGTTTCCTTCACCGCGGAATTCATGGACATCAGACGACGAATCCCAGTTGAATAGCTCGATGAAGTCAAACCTTTCGGTCGTCGGGTCGTATCCAACCATTTCGTTTATGCTGAGAAGACGTCTTTCAACCCTACCCGTTGTGGGTAGTCTAACGGCGCTTTGGATGAGGACGCAGTTGAGGATGTCGACATTGGTTTTGGGGATGTTTATCGGCTCTCCGGTCAGACGTTGAATGAGTTTTTCAACGCTTCCCGCATGGAACGTGGCGAGAACGGGATGACCAGTTTGCATAGCTTGGAAAGCGACAGACGCCTCCGCCCCCCTTATCTCTCCGACGATGATGTAGTTGGGCCGCTGGCGGAGAGCTGCCTTGAGCAGGTCGAAAAGGCTGACGTCCCCTTCGCCCTGCTCTCCTTGACGGGTTACTTCGCGGACCCAGTTTTCGTGAGGAACGATTATTTCAGGCGTGTCTTCGATGCTCACGATTTTTGCGGATGGGTTGATGAAGACGCTCGCCGCCCTCAACGCCGTTGTTTTACCCGAAGCTGTTTCGCCGCAGAACCATACGCTCATCCCATGCTCCATCATCATCCAGAGGTAGGCTGCTTCAAGGCTGCTTATCGTCCCCCAGCTGATGAGGTCGGCGATGCTCACCGGTT
>JANWZT010000207.1 GCA_025054515.1 Candidatus Caldarchaeum sp. | reverse complement strand
GATAGCCTCCGGCGAATACCGTGTCGAGCAGGTGATGCGGCTTGCCGTCTATGTCGACGATGAATTTCTGGCCGAAGCTTTAAACGAGACATATGTTTCGTCACGGAGGCCCGGTTCGATAATCGAATACCGGCTTCATCAGCGGGAGCCGCTGGCGTCAGATGTGGCCGACGGCGTGATTTTGGCCACTCCGGTTGGTTCGACCGCCTACGCTTTTTCGAGCGGCGGGCCCATCGTGGACGAACGACTTCAATCGGTTGTCGTGGCTCCGATGGCTTCGATGACCAACCTAAGGCCGATGGTTTTGGCGATCGATTCGCCGATCACCGTAACCGTTGTGAAAGGAGAGTCGCAGGCGCTGGTCGACGGCCACACGATGCGGCTTATCCGCAAAGGCGACGTAAGGGTTGAGAAGTCTCCGAGAAGCGTCAGCATGCTTTCGTTTGATGAAAGGCGGTTGTTTAGCAGGAGGCTGAGGAAGCGGCTTTATGGAAGGCCGTAGAGTGTTCGTTCTCGACACGACGGCGATGCTTTCGGCTCAGTTCGAGCCGGGGCCGGCGGAGGTCGTGACGGTCCAAGAAGTTGTTGACGAAGTTCTTTACGGCGGCCTCGCTCCCCAGAGAATATCGACGGCGTTGTCTACGCAGGCCATCAAACTCAAGAGACCTTCCAAATCATCTTTGGAAAAAGTTCGGCAGACGGCAAGAGAAACAGGTGATTTACCTCGTCTTTCGAAGGCTGACCTGAACCTTCTCGCAGCGGCCTACGACGAGCTGGTCGGTGGCCGGGACGTGGTCGTTGTTTCGGATGACTATAGTCTCCAGAACACGGCTCTGCGGCTGGGTTTGAAGGTGATGGGCGTGGGCCGTAATGTTGTGCGCGAGGTTAGGGAATGGATTTACCGGTGTCTGGTCTGCGGCATAACCTATTCAACGCCTTTGACGAGGTGTGTTGTCTGCGGAGGCGAAACAGACCGAGTGGTCAAGAAGACTTAGCCACGTGCTAGCAAATATCCCGAAAGCATCAACCCCCAGGACAGCACCGGGTAGACGATGAGCCTTTCCATTCCGCCGTGGCCGAGGCCTAAATAATTTCCGGAGCCGAACAACACGAGGGCCGCGAGACAAACCACTCCGCTGACCAAAGAGATGACGGCCATGACGCCCGACAGCGCGCGAAAACCGTACACCGCAGCGAGGCCGGCGAAGAAGAATGTGATGAAGGAAAAGACGAAGTGTAGGACGGGGACGTTTTCGGGGAACAGGCCGACTCCGAATGCTCCTATTCCAGTTATGGCGATGAGTATGCGAAAGACTTTGCCTTGGAAAATGGATGAAGAGAGGTATGATGTTGCGATGATGCATAGCCCGAGGAAGGACACGGACGTGTTGAAGATGGGTGCGGCGACCCCAACGCCGAGGTCGCTGATGTAGTTGTTGGCTACGCTGTAGCCGGGATAGACCGATTCAGCCACGCGTAGGAAGAAAAGAAACTGAGATATGCCGAGGAAAAGTAGGGACCCGGCAAGCACCGTCCTCTTCATCGTCATTATTTGTTCAGCGATAGTATTATGGTTTATTCCCTGAACCTTCGCAGAATTAACACGGTTACCTGTGCTCCGGCCGTGCTGAGGACAAGGTTGGCCGCTATCGCTCCAGCCCAGATAAAGGCCAAAGCGACCGGCGAAACCGCAAACAGGCCTACGTAGGTTAAAATCGCCATCGCCGATACGCCTTCGAACAAGCCGCTCAGCATGATTGCCAAAGTGATGCGGCGGGGTTTTCGGGCGTTTACGGCGTAGTTTCGGCCGAGGAACAAGTCATAGGTTAGGCCCGCGACGAAGTTGGAGACAATCAGATAACCCGATGCGGGCGCCGGAATGATAGCTGAAAAAACAAGGCCCGACGCAAGGCC
>JANWZT010000206.1 GCA_025054515.1 Candidatus Caldarchaeum sp. | reverse complement strand
TATCAGCGCGTAGGCGCCGACTTTGATTACTACGCCGCTGAGGATGGCGTGGATTGGGATGGGCGCGGATGGATGGAGGTCGGGGAGCCAGAAATGGAAAGGCGTTAGGGCGGCTTTCAGACCGAATGTCGCGAAGAGCAGGAAGGCCGCTGTTTCGACATGTGTTACGCCGTTGCTCCTCAGCTCGGCTATCCTTCGCGACAGCTCGGCCATGTTGAGTGTTCCGGTGTCGGCGTAGATGATGGACACCGCGACCAGCATCGACGCCGCCCCGAGAAGGTTGAGTATGAGGAATTTGAAGACCGCCTCCATTTTTTCACGGCGTGTGACGATGCCGTCGGGGTCGCGTATCAAGACGAGGCCGTAGGTCGCGAGCAGGGTCACTTCGAGGAAGACGAAGAGGTTGAAGATGTCGCCGGTTAGATACGCTCCGTTTATTCCCGCGAGGAGGAAGAACACCAGCGGCAGGTAGGAGACCCGACGTGATTCTTCCTCGATGTAGGCCAGCCCGTAGACCAGCGAGGCGAGGAATATGCCGACCGTCATCACGACGAAGACTGAGCTGAGAAGGTCTGCGACGAGTATTATTCCCGGCGGCGGAGGCCATCCCGAAACTGTGTAAACGACAATTCCATCGTTCCACACCACGTAAAGCAGGTACGACGAAAACACAAATGTGATAACCTTTCCCGCCAACGCAACCGCTTTCTGAACGCCGGAACTCCGGTAAAGCGGAAGCATCAACACACCCGTGACAAACGGAACCAGTACAGGAAGAGCGGCCAACAGGCTCATGGCTCATCCCTTGAGCTTCCGGTATTCGTCGACTTCGACGCTGTTCTCCGACCTTATCAGGGAATATGCGAGGACGAGGGCGAAGGACGTAACCCCGAAACCGATGACGATTGCCGTAAGCGTCATGGCTTGGACAAGCGGGTCTGCAAAAGGCTCGGGCAACCCTATTATCGGCGCCGAAGCTCCGCGGAAGCCGACGGTCACGATTGTGAGGTTTACCGCGTTGCTGAGTATGCCGAGACCGATGATCAGCTTCACCACGTTGTGCTGGCGAATACAGTAGACGGCCAACCCATAGAGAATGCCGAGCACGACCGCGAACAAATCATTCATGGACTTCACTCCCCGAAGCGCTTTTCAAAACCGACAAAATTACGCCGATCACGGTGAAGTAGACGCCTATGTCGAAGATGGTCGAAGAAGCCAGCTTGAACTCGCCGAAAGGCAGAGACAGGACGAATAAAATGTTAGTGAGAATTGGTTTGCCGAAGAAAACCGGGAGCAACGCCACGGCAGAAGAAATAAGCAACCCCACCGTCGCTATCAGAAAATAGTCGATGCGGAACCGTGACTCGACGTAGCTTTTGCCGAAGATGATGTAAAGCATCGCCAAAACACTCGCGGCCATCACTCCGCCGATAAATCCTCCTCCCGGCTCGTAATGGCCCGCAAACAACAACGTCACCGAGAAAAGCGTCCCGATGTAGAGGACTGCCCCGGCCACCACGCGGGCCACCACGCTAGTCATGTTTCCACCTCCGAAGGAGGGTGTATGTTGCGAGTGCGGCGAGGACGAGGACTGTGATTTCGCCCCATGTGTCGAATGCTCTGAAGTCGACGAGGATGACGTTGACGATGTTTGTTCCGCCTGTTTGTTTGACTTTTTCGGGGTCGAGGAAGAAGTAGGCGTCGGACGGGTAGTAGGTGTTGGAAAGTGATGCGTTGATCTGCGCTGTTACGCCGACGGCCGCGGCGGCGGCGAGGAGGATGTCGATGGGTTTCATGGGCCTTGGTTTTTTGACCGCTCGAGCTGGGATTTTGTAGACGACGATGAGGAAGAAGACGATGAAGATGAGTTCTACGACTATCTGGGTCATGGCGAGGTCTGGTGCTTTGAGGAGCATGAAAGTGAGGGCGAGGAGGAAGCCCATGCCGCTTAGGCTCAGCACGGCGTAGAGCAAGTTGTTGAAGAAAGTCGCCAACCCAGCCATCACCGTCATCCCAAGCAAGACACCC
>JANWZT010000205.1 GCA_025054515.1 Candidatus Caldarchaeum sp. | reverse complement strand
TAATGTCTTCTTTTTCAACGGCCGGCCAACCCGCTTGGTTTGATGAGCAGAATGACCATGAGAAGCAGGAAAGCGACGAGTGGAGACCACGAAGGAGCGAATAACACCGCGGCCACGGACTCCGCTATCCCGAGGATTATGCCGGCAATAAAGGCTCCCGTTATGCTACCCAGCCCGCCGAAGATTGTGACGGCGAATATTCTACCTATGAATAAATGTCCGTATGTGGGGCTGAATGGATAGAAGACGGCGATAAACAACCCTGCTAAGGCAACGTAACACATCGACAAACCACTTACTATCAGCGCCATCTTCGAATAGTTGACCCCCCACATCGTTGAGGCCTCCCTATTCTCGGCCAAAGCCCTTAACGCTAGACCGAGTTTGGTCCTTTTGAGAATTGCGAGGTTGATCAACACAATTGAGACTGCTACGAAGAACGCTACCAGCTCGCCGAGCGGTATGTAAAATGAATCGACGAATATTGAGCTGCTGAGGGCGCCGACGGGTGCTTTCCGGATGTCTGCTGTCCAGAAATAGGTGATGGCGTTTTCAACGACTACGAGCAGGGCGAAGGTGATTATGAGCGATCGGAATACGTCTATTCGGAACTTATTGAAGAATGCCTGCATAGAAACTCCGATGAGAAAGAAAACTGGGATGGAGATAATTAGGGAGAGGAAAGGGTCGAAGCCGAAGAGCGTCAACACGACGTAAGTTATGTAGGCGGATAGGACGGCGAATGCGAAATGGGACATGTTTATGATGTCTAAGATTCCCCAAGAAAGTGTGAGGCCTAAAGCAAACAGTCCGTAGAAGCCGCCGATCAGCGTGCCCGTGATTAAGCTTTGTACAACGCCTGTGTATGACACCATGGAGCTGCACTTACAGCCCGTTTGCTCTGCTCAGTAGCCTTTAGCCAGCGGTGACGGATACAGTAGCTTTGCTCCGGGCTTTGCGTATTCTTGAGGCCAGACAATTATTTGCTCGTTATTCTGTATCTGTGCGATCCAAGTTCTCATGGGTCCGTAGTTGTTTTGGCCGTCAAAGGAAAGCTGTCCGAAAATTGTGTCGACCTTATTCCGTTTCAGCCAGCGTGCCAAATCTTCGTCATTCAGTGAATTAGCGCCTCTGACAGCTTCACGCAGTATTTGGAACATAGCGTAGCTTGTCCCACTCTGCGTATCCGCTCTCCAGTAGGGTAAACCGGCGTCGCGGGCGCGTTTTTGGTAATTCTCAACGAAATATCTGGCCTCTGCGTCCTGCAGAAACGGCATGTGCGGCTCAAATACCGATTGACTTATCAACCCATTTCCCAGTGCACCAAGAGAAACTAACGCCCCCACATTAGGCCATAAACTCGAGTGACCGTATGGAATGAAACCTGCTTTATCTAACGCAGTACGCATGTTGCTTTCATCAAGGGCGAGTCCACACTGCATCACGAATTCGGGCTTCAACTCCTTGAGACGAGTTGCTATCGGAAGAAAATCAGTCGTGCCCGCTTCATACCTGATGGTGTCGACAATTTCTATGCCGAACCTTCGTGCGACATCTGGTACTCCGCTGGCAACGAACGTCGCTCCGGGATGTGTGCTATGGACTATGGCGAGAGTTCGGGGAAGCTTACCTGCAGAATTCTGTAAAGCATCAAACAGCAAAGTAGGCCATTCGATATGCGGGTTGTAGCCCGTCGCCCAGCTTGAGAAGGCAAGTTCGTAGGTGGCGCGATGCGGGAGTGTGTAAGTGTCGAAGATGTAGAGCTTACGATATTTTTCTGCTACGGGCATGGCGGCGGCAATCAACGGCGTTGCGTACGGGCCCAAGATAAAGTCGACCTTGTCCTGTGTTATCAATCGTTCATACAGCGGCGGAATCTGTGAGACATCAGACCTATCGTCGTAAACAAGTCTCTGCACCGGTCGTCCCAGAAAACCACCTGTATCGTTAATCCTCTTGAGCGCTAATTCGTCGGCGATGTCGTGCAAAGCCCCAGTCGCGGCGAATCCCCCAGTCCTCGACAACGTGTAC
>JANWZT010000204.1 GCA_025054515.1 Candidatus Caldarchaeum sp. | reverse complement strand
TGCAAAACTATCTAGATTGCTAGCAAGAGTAAACTACAACAAAACTTCTGAGTTTCGGTCAGAGCCTTACCCACCGACACAACGTGAATCATTAGATATTATTCTCACAAATATAAACGGCGCACTGACATACGAAAGCATGCTTGAGGCATGGATGATGAAAAACATCGATAAAGACATACCTGTCTTAAAAGAAATTGTTGGTAATGTAAACGAGCTTGAGTACTTTGGTAATAACGTTCTCTACGGTATTGGTGGAGAGAAAGTCGATGTTCTATTAGTTCATAAGCGTCGAGTTAGGTATAAGGCTACTGCAATTGAATTAAAAAAGGGTAAAGTTGATGATAGTTCAATCGAACAGATAAGCCGCTATTCATATTGGGTAGCCCAACTTACAACGGCTAACGTCGAGCCGCACGTTGAGGAATTGGTGCTACAACCTGTGGTTATTGGTAACACTATCGAACCTTCGCTAGTACGATCGGCAAGACGAATTGCCGTTAGAGAATTACACATACCTTACCTAACTGCACCCTGTAGGGTCCAAGTTATGCCGCCTCTCTTAACACGATACTACGTTAGGGATGAAAGGATGAATTTTGAGATACTAACATAAATTTAACCGCGCTTCCGTATATATACTATGACCGCGTGACCTTGTATGGAAAAAGGTTTAATGACTGCAGCCGGAGGACGGGCCGCATCCATCTTTCAAGGATTCGCCGCTTACCACTGAAACCGGTTTCAAGCCCCCGAACCCTGCGGTTTTCGTCGAAGCCATCGGAACCGCAGCTTGTTTAGTGGGTAGTTGTCGTTTGTAGAAGTCGTCTTTGAGTTTTCTTCCTGTCTTTTTCTCCCATTCGGGGATGGGGATGCCGTACATTGCCTGTATTCTGTCTCTGTACCAGTGTGGTATGACGTTGAATGCACAGAAGGGTATGATTCTCATGTCGGGTGTGAGGTAGTGGATGTCGCATCGGCGGAGTCGTTCTTCGTCGTGGTTGTAGGGGTCCATAAAGTGCATCATTCCGAGGAATAGGCTGCGTCTGTGCCAGTCTCCTACGCTGTGGTAGTTGTGTTTGACGATGATGTTGTAGAGCATGTGTTTGAGGTTCATGCCTGAGGGTTGTTTGGCTGGGTTGATGTATTTGCCGATGTTGGCGAGGACTTTCAACGCTACGTAGAAGCGGTGTTTGCCTGCTTCGATTTCTTCGGTTTTGTCCTGGAGGTATTTGATGAGGCCTTCGACGTCGACGAACTCGGTGATGGGGACGAGTTTGTCGCCGTCTTTGAAGACGTAGGTGCCTGCTCCGCAGGCGAAATGGATGCTCAGCTCGTACTGAGCTCTGCGTGTCAAAGCCTCGATGAAGTTGGTTAACGGTGTGCATGCAGGGACGGGGAACCATGCGTCTCTTGGGATTTCGCCGTTGGTCTGTTCCTCGATTCGGATGATACAGTCGGGGATTGTGATGCGGTATTTTTCCCGTTCCTTCTTGGGCATACGGCCGGTGAGGCTGACGGGCTGGAAGTTCACAGCCCTTACCACGTCGATGTTCTGGAAACCGAACCTTATGATGTCGCCGAGCTCGTGGTCGTTGACGCTCTTGATCACGGTCGGGACGAGAACTATGCCTACGCCCAGCTTCCTCGCGTTCTCGAGGACCCCGGGCACCTCCCAGTGGTTCTTCGGGTTGGTCCTCGGCGTGACGCCGTCGAAGCTCATGTACAGGTTGCTGACACCGGCTTCCTTGACCCGTCTGAAGTAGTCGAAGTCGTTGGCGAGGCGGATGCCGTTGGTGTTGAGCTGGATGTGGTCGACCCCCTCCTCCTTGAGTATCTTGATTATCTCGGGCAGCTCATCCCGTAGGCACGGTTCTCCGCCTGTTATCTGAACCGAGTTGCCGGGCACTGGCCTCTCGGCTTTGAGCTGCTTGACCATTTCGCGGATTTGGTCGAGGGTTGGTTCGTAGATGTAGCCGGCTTTTTCGGCGTAGAAGAAGCAGTACCAGCAGTGAAGGTCGCATCGGTTGGTGATTACGAGGTTGG
>JANWZT010000203.1 GCA_025054515.1 Candidatus Caldarchaeum sp. | reverse complement strand
CTACTCCGAGCCTCGCGATTGTGTATGATTCTTTCTGTTTGGGCATTCTTTGCTCAACTACTGCTTCTTTGCTTTAAGAAGGTCGTTCAGAATGGGGTTCAGCTCCGACTGGCTTTTCATGGTGTACTTTCTAGTGGTAATGGGTATGGTGACAAGTCTGACAGTCCATCCTTCTTCTATTTTATCTACGGAGTCGACTAGGGCTTTGAGGCTGAGTTCGACTGATTGTTGAAGTGTCATCGAGCGGCTGTAGTTGTTTTCGAAAAGCTCTCGGACTTTTTCGGCGCCTCTTCCGATGGCCCATGCGTTGTATTCGAGGATGAGGCCGCTTGGTTCCGCGTAAAAGAGACGCGGCCCGGTTTTGTCGACTCCTCCGATGAGTAGAGCTGTTCCGAAAGGCCTGACCCCCGCGTGCTGGGTGTAAATTTGCATGATGTCGCCAATTCTTCTGGCTACAGCTTCGACTAGGGGCTCTTCGTCGTAGGAAAGCCGTAGCGTCTGAGAATACACTCGAGCGTTGTCGACGAGGACTCTGGCGTCGGAGTTCAGTCCCGCGGTTGCTGCTCCGATGTGTTCGTCGATCTGGAATATTTTCCACGAGAAATCAGCGCTCTGGAGCTTTGTGTGCATTCTTTCTTCGACGGCCAGAACCACACCTTCGTTGCAGACGAGTGAAAGAGCTGTTGAGCCTGAGCGGACTGTTTCGAGAGCGTATTCTACTTGGTAAAGGCGCCCTTGCGGTGAGAAAACAGTTATGGCCCTGTCGTAGGCACCGGTCATGCCTAAAGCCATATTTCAACGCACCTGCTAATTGACTCGATGCGGGCATTAAATAAAGTTAGCGCAGCACGGACACCGGCTTAAACCTATATACGGCGTAGATTTCTGCCCGGTGAACTCCATGCCCGTCTGCTTTGAATGCGGAGGAAAGCTCGTTTACGACAGAGAAACGAAGACGTATTCATGTGAGGGGTGCGGCTCAACCTACAACAGTCAAGACCTTTTGGTCGAAAGAGAGAAAAGATTTAACAGGAAGTTTGAAGAAGAGAAGAAGAAACGCCGGCACCAAGAATATCTCGAATGGTGGCTTAGCTCGAAGTCGTGAACAGCTTTTCAACGGCGTAGGCGGTTTTCAACAATTGTTTATCCCGTCCATAGTCTGCGACGAGCTGTAGGCCCGTCGGCAACCCTGCCGGCGTGAAACCCATCGGAAGGCTTATCGCCGGGACACCATAGAGGTTAAAGACTTCGGTGTTGCGGAGAGTGGCAGCCCGTACGTTGAACACCTTGCCTTCGACCGAAACTTCCTCTTCGTCGAGCCGATGGGCCGTTATTATCGTCGTCGGCGTGGCCAGAACGTCGACATTTTGGAATATTTTCCTAAACCTGGCCGTCAGCTTTTTCCTCGCCCTAAGAGCCGTCAAATAGGAGACGGCCGGAATTCCGAGGCCCATGACTATTCGCTGTCTGACGTCTTCGCCGTATAGGTCGAGTCTTCCTCTGCAGAGCTTTATGTGGTATGAGGCGGATTCGGCGAATCCGATGATGGTGCGGCATTTCACGGCTTTTTCCACGTCTTGAATCTGTACGCTGCATATCTCTGCTCCCGCTGATTCAAGTCTTTTCAACGCATCCTCGAAACAGCTTCTCACACCTTTCTCCAAATAGTCGAGGAAGAAATTAGTGGGAACCCCGACTTTGATTCCTTCGAGTTTGGCTGCACGGAGACTGAAGCCGCTGCTCACGCGGTCAACCAAAACCGAATAAACGAGCGCGTTTTCCCACACGCTCCGGGACAATATGCCGAAGTGGTCGAGGCTCCAACTGAGTGGGATGACGCCGGCTAAACTGACAGAACCCAGCGATGGCTTGAAACCGACAACGCCGCAAAAAGAAGCTGGTATTCGGACGGAGCCTGCCGTATCGGTTCCGAGGCCGATGTCGCACATGCCGAGGGCGACTGCCACGGCTGAGCCGCCGCTCGAGCCGCCTGAAACGCGTGATGTATCATATGGATTTAGGCAAGGGCCGTAGTGTGGGTTGATGTTGGATACTCCGAAGGCG
>JANWZT010000202.1 GCA_025054515.1 Candidatus Caldarchaeum sp. | reverse complement strand
TCTCCATACTCCCCAGAGGACTCCGAAAAAGATGTTAAAAATGCTATTTTTCGAGGTATTCGGTTTCGTCTTCCAACCCCGCCGCAGCAAACCCGGCACGCCGGGCTTCACAACCCGGACATCTGCCGCACTGCTTCTCATAGACCGACCAGCAGCTCCAAGTTAGGTGAAGAGGCGCGCCCAATTCAACCCCAAGACGCAGCACCTCAGGCTTCCTCACACCGAGCAAAGGCGCCAAAATTTTCACGGGGCAGAAAGGCGCCGAAACCGCGAAAAGCTTCTCCAACTCCCCGAAGAACACGGGCCCGACGTCGGGCACTTTCTCAACGTCTTCACGGGTGTGGCCCCCCGCCACCGCATCCGCTTCCTCGTAACACGCCACATAAGCAGCGGCCCCGTAGAAAATAATGTTACGAAACGGAATGACGATGTTGGGCAAATTAGTGTGCTGCCCTAAAATCCGTTCTTTCAGATGCTGTGGAAAATCGAATATTTCGCGGAGAAAGCTTACGTCGAAAATTTTGACTTCGCCGAGGCCGGCGGCTGATGCGATTTTGTTGACCGCTTCGATTTCGCGGACGTTTCTGCGATAGGTCATGAACGTCAGCGGAATAATTTGATGGCCTTCGTTCATGAGTTTCCAGATCATCACCGTCGAATCCAAGCCGCCGGACATCAAGACGACGGTCTTCATAGCGTCGACGTCGCCGACTTTCCGAAGCCCTCGCTCATCCGCACGCTGACCTTATGAATGTTCCTTGGCATCATTTGTTTGAGTCGGTTCGCAATATGCTCCGAAATGTTTTCGACAGTCGAATCCTGTTCAATCAAGTAAACCGACGACCGGGGAATCAGCATCTCATAGTGTCCTCCTATGCCGTCGAAAACCACCTTCACGGCTCCGCCGCCAACATCCATAACGTATTTTGAGCAGACGATGAGCTTGTGGTCCATTTCATCGATTATTTTCTTGACAGTTTTTTTTAGTTCGCCAAATTCGATGACCATGTCTTCCACAACTTCGCCTTCGACAACCACTTTCACCATCGATGAATGGCCGTGAAGGACTCCGCATTTGGGTGAGTTGGGAAGAAAATGTGCGTAGTCGAAGTTTATGGCAGGCCCGCCGACCTCTAGTTTTTTGAGGCGGGCGTTCGGCTGGCCGCTAATCGAAATTCCATACATTCTCGTGCATCTGGTCCGTGTAGTGGTGGTACTTTAGGATTATCGGACACCAACTTTTTTCGGGGCAGAACCCGAGCTGGCGACATTTCTCACCCGCAACCTCTCCGAGCTGCGGAATTCTTTTCACCACCTCATGAAGAATTTTGTAGGCGATGCCTCTTTCCTCCCACTGGGCGTAGCTGCATGTTCTGGTCGCCACGAAGCCCGACGGATGAAGGAGGTTGAACGCGTTGTAGGCTCTGACTACATGGATTTTCAGCGCTTGGGGCAGGAGGAGAACGGCCGTCGACGGGCGCAGGCCATCATCAACCAAGTAGCCGTAGTTTTGGAGGGCTTTTTCAACCGTCTCTACGAAGAATTCTTTTGTTTCGCGGGTTTTCTTGGCGGCTGGAGGAATTATGATATTTTCAGCCGGTCTTCGGACGGCTTTAGCTGCTGCGGTGTAAATTGATTCGACAGCTGTCGGGACGGTGCGGTGTCTGATGGCTTGATGATATGCGGCGAGGGACATCGGCTCGAGGAAGACCGCGGTCAGCAACGGGTTGAGGCTGTCGACAACCTCTTTAACGCCGGCCGAAAACAATTGATTCAGCTCGTCCCCGTCCAGCAACCCGACCAGCGAAAGCATTTTGGGCTCGTCGTGGGACTTTCCGCCCACGATTCTTTCCATGACTTGGTCGCGCGGTTTGAACGGGTTGGGAAAAGGATAGGCTGAAAGACGGTTTTTGAACCAGAGCCGTGCTTCCGCTATGGCTGGCGCGACCGAGAAGATGATTTTCTTCAGTTTTTCGGCGAATTCGAAAACTTCTTCGGGAACGTGGTTGAGATGTTGTTGCGATAGCTGCATGAATGATGCGTAGGTTTCGAAGGTGCTGCTAATGAAGAGCGATGTTCTTGTG
>JANWZT010000201.1 GCA_025054515.1 Candidatus Caldarchaeum sp. | reverse complement strand
GATACAGCGTCATAGAACAGAAATACGGCCCTGTTAACGGCTGACCGTCGGCAGACGTATCCGAGACCTCACCGCCTTATACACCGGAATCGCTATAGCCGACCCCACGACCGCCTGCCCGATGTTCAGAGGAATTTCGGCGACGGGAACGATGTCGGGCAAAATTCCGAGTGCAACGGCAAGAAGCTCGTATAGGAAGTATCCAGTCACCATCACAAGGCCCGCGGCGAGAAGCGAAATCACCAGCCATGCTTCGAGCTCCTTTCGGCGGAAAACGTAGTAGGCTGGCACGGCCGATCCAAGAAGCGCGAGCACCACCCATGTGAAGGGGCTCACTAGCAGCTGGAAAGTCCCCGCCGCATAAACCGTCACCTCGACCAAGCCGCTCATCAGGAAAATTCCGACGGAAACAAGTATCCCAAAATAAACTCCCAACATTATGGCTGACAGTATCAAGGCCCCGGGAATATCCAACCTGCGGAGACGACGATAAAGCAAAGCAGCCACCGCTCCTTCAGCGGCCTTAATGACCAAAGTTCCGGGAGCGAAGACGGTGTAACCCAGCAGTATGTCGGCGACAGCCGAGCCGACGCCGCCCGCAACAGCTCCGACGAAAGGCCCGCCCACGAGAGCCGCGAGATAAACCATGGTTTCTCCGAGGTTGAAGTAGCCTCGGGTTAGCGGAAAGTAGACGCTCAAAACCATCGTGGCCGCGGTGACTAAGGCCGTGAAAACAACCGCTAGGGCTACGTTAGAGGACTTCATATGAGGCAAGGGTGTTTCAAATTTTATAAATTTTATGGCTTTTCAACGGTGGCGATTGTGAAAGTTTCTTCCGTTTTCATGGCCTCGTTCACCTTGTGCACGAGGTCGTCCAAGTCTATTCCCCGGTAAACTTTCATTCCCGCAGAGAGATCCTTCAAAGCTCTTTTCAGGATAGATTGAAATCCGTGTCTGTCATTTTTCTGCAAATGCACGAAAGCGGCCGCCGTCAAAATCAGGCCATGTAAAACCTGTTTTTCAACTCCTTTCGAAGACCTCCAGATAGGCTCGAGTGTTTCATGTGCTTCCCAGAACCTTTCCCGGTTGAAGAGGTCGATTGCCTTCCGAAAATCATCCTCATGGTTTACCATCGTTTTCTCCCCGATTTCGACGGTTTCAAGCAGTTCGAATCCTTCGACAAAAGAAGGGAATTCGCTCAGCAGGTCTATTTCGATATGGTTTTTCGCAATTCTGACGTCGACAACTCTGTATCCGAGGCCTCGGAGGTTTTCGATGATTTTCCGTCCGTCGGCAGGCGAATAGCCTTTGTTGTTGACAATTAAGATGAACCGCTTCATCGCGCTGTCATTTCCTCGACCCATCTGAGGTATGAAGAATTAACATCGGCTACAGGAATTTCGATTATAGCAGGAACTCGGTAGGGATGCTCCTGACTGACCACCTTTTTCAACTCCGGGGCCTTCTCCTCGCTTGTTTTGATAACCAGTATGACCTCGTCCTCCTTCTTCAGCTCGCCTTCCCAGAAGAAGAATGATGTGGCGGGTAAAACGTTGATGCTGGCGGCGAGTTTTCTCGACACGAGGCTCCGGCACCACGCTACGTAGTCTTTGTCCGCTGGAAAAGGCACATACAAGAAACTAATCATTTCTAAACAATACCTCCGCAAAGTAGCGTCAACGGTGAAATTAAAATTCTTGGAAAAACGCATTTCACGAGAAAATAATGTTACCCTACGCGCCGTGGCTTTCCTGGATTATTCCTCTGGCTGGAAGCCTGCTGGTTCCAGCCGTCTTCAAAGCCGGCAAAAAAGCCGGCGAAGCCTATTCGGTGGCGGTTGCGTTCGTAGCAGCCGCCTTCAGCCTTTCCATGATACCCGATGTCTATGGAAAACATCACGGCGAAGTTATCAAAATACCTTGGATACCTCTTGGCGAAGGCCGTTACATAGAGGCCAGTTTGCTGGTCGACCCGCTCAGCGTGCTGATGGCCTCGATTGCCACGGGAATTGGCGCGCTCATCGTCCTCTACAGCGTCGGATACATGGCCCACGAAGAAGGCCTTCCACGTTACTACTTCTTCATGCTCTTTTTCATAG
>JANWZT010000200.1 GCA_025054515.1 Candidatus Caldarchaeum sp. | reverse complement strand
AACAGCAACGCTGCCGACGACCATCAAATCAATGGACGGCAAATCTTTAGGATGGACCTGTTTGCCGAAACGGAACGCTCCCGATATTGTCGCAGCTTCGGCCAGGTTTTTGCGATGCAGGTTTTTTGGATCGACCAGAAGAAATCCCTGCCGTATTCGCGGCGTCGGCATGACAAGGAGTTTGCCGTCTTTGAGGACGTTTTCACGTATTGGTTTTTGCGGTGAATCGGGGTTGACCTTTACAGTTTTAGCTTCTGCGTAATGGCGTGAACTCCGGAGCTTGTTTGCAGCTTCAGAAGCGCCCTTGAAGTTAGGAATTCTTCCGTGAACCGGTTTGGGAAACGTCGCTACCTGCCTTTCTTCGAGTAGTCGCCAGATTTTTTCCCGCAAAAAATTTTTTGAGTTTGTCGGTGTTTCAGCCCGATCCACGGATGGCTCGTATCAGCTCCTCGTAGCTCGCCTTTATCTCTTCAACCGCAGCTTCGTCCTCGAGCGTCGTAAGGTCTCCTAACCCTCCTCCGACCGCGACAGCCCTCAAAACTCTCCGCATGATTTTCCCGCTTCTAGTTTTCGGCAGCTTTTCGACGAATAAGACGTTCGACGGGGTACCGATGGGCCCATATGTTTCTCTCACCCATTTGGTCAACTCGTCAGCCATTTCCTTCCCGCCTCCGAACCCTTTCTTCAAAACGACAAAGGCCAAAGGAACTTCGCCCTTAACCTCGTCAGGTACACCGACAACCGCCGCCTCCGCGACCGCCTTATGCGAAATCAACTCTGATTCCAGCTCATATGTCCCGATCCTATGGCCCGCGACTTTGAGGACTTCGTCGGCCCGGCCAGCGACCCAGATGTATCCGTCTTGGTCTTTGACCGCGTAGTCGCCTGTGAAGAAAACTCCACCTATTTTTTCCCAATATACCTGCCTATACCGGTCGGGCTCGTTCCACATGCCCGTCGGCGGCGCCGGCATTCCGGGCCACGGTTTTCTGATGACTAGTAGCCCTCTTTCACCAGGCTTTACGGGCCCTCCTTTTTCATCCAGCACGTCGGCGTCGATTCCCGGAAGCGGCAGCGCGTTGGTTCCGGCCTTCATGGGTATCAGCATCAAACCGGGCGCGTGGCTGATCATGATGCCGCCTGTCTCCGTCATCCACCAAGTGGAGCCAACTGGACATCGTCTATCGCCCACCACCTCGAACAGCCAACGCCACGCAGCGGGGTTTATCGGCTCTCCGACGCTGTGAATCAACCTCAAAGTGGAGAGGTCGTGTTTCTTCACCGGCTCGGTCCCGAACCTCATCAACATCCTTACCGCCGTCGGCGTCGTGTAGAAAATTGTCACACCGTGTCGTTCGATCATCGACCACCAACGTTCGACTGTTGGAAAGTCCGGCGTTCCTTCATACATCACTATCGTAGCCCCCGCCAACAGTGGCCCGAAAACTATGTAGCTGTGGCCTGTTACCCATCCGATGTCCGCCGTGCAGAAATAGACGTCATCGTCCCGCATGTCGAATACCCATTTCATCGTGGCGTTCAACAATACTGCGTAACCTCCGTTGTCGTGGATGATCCCTTTAGGCTTTCCAGTGGTGCCGGAGGTGTACAGCACGTAGAGGGGATGTGTGGATTCAAGGGTTTCCGGCTGGATGGAGACATTTTCCGGAACCTTCTGGAGAAGTTCATGCATCCAAAAGTCTCTCCCCTCCTTCATGACGACTTCGTTTCCAGCTCTCCTTACGACGACTACTTTTTCGCAGGTGGGGACTGCGGAGAGAGCTTTATCGGCAGTTTCCTTCAAGTTAACCAAACGACCACGGCGGTAAAAACCGTCGGCGGTCACCAAAACCTTTGCTCCGAGGTCGTTCATCCGTATGGCGAGGTTCTCCGCGGAAAAGCCGCTGAAAACAGCGGTGAATATCACCCCCAGACGTGCAAGCGCCAAAATTGTGATGGGTAGCTCGGGTATCATCGGAAGATAAAGCGCGACCTTGTCGCCCTGCTTAAGGCCGAGGCTTTTGAAGACAGACGCGAACTTGTTGACCAGCTTGTATAGCTCGTAGTAGGTTATTTTGCGTATTTCGGTCGGGTTCCCGTCTTT
>JANWZT010000001.1 GCA_025054515.1 Candidatus Caldarchaeum sp. | reverse complement strand
GTTTCGAAAAAGTTAGTATCCTTATTTTCTGTTTTATTTCATGAAAAGCCCCCTCTAAGTAATCTTTCACCTCGTTAACGAGCTTCTCATCACAAACAAGGTATATGTTGCTGTTCCACAAGTCGAAAGAATGTTTGAGTTTGGTTAGGGCTTGATGGAGATTGCCCCTTCGATGTACTTCAAAAACATACGTGGGCACTCCAGCTGAGACACGTCTCCACACCACATCCAACCTTTCATTTAAATCGGGTAGCTTAAGCTCCTGTTCGACGATGTATCCTCCGAATTTACCCAGTTCGAGGAGAAACTCTTTAGCTTCCTCGTGGCTTGAAATCCGCTCATTGAGCGTTTTTATCTTCTGAAGCTCTTCGATGTTTATGTTCCATTGTTTTTCAAGATTTTCAAAAATTCTTCTCACCAAAGACTCGTCTCTTATCGGTGTGATTCCCGCTATCGTTAATTTTCCAAGATTCATACGAACGGCCTTATCGACCCAATGATGTCTCGGTAGGATATACAACGGCGTAAACTCGAACCTGTATTTCCATATGACTCGGCCTTTTGCTACTTCTTCACTCCAGTATGGTTCGTCCTCGATAAACTTGTTTCCAACGCGGGAAATGCCGATGATTCCTGAAACTGGTTTGGAACAGTAGAAAACCAGTAAGTCATTTTTCTCGAGGGCCTTCCACAGGTTTGCCTTCTTCTCTACCACCCCCCACATAGTCCCACTGACAGCTCTTTCCCAATTTTCCTGATTACCGGACAGCAGCCAGACAGCCATAGTTTACCTTCGTCAGAGACAGTCAATTAAGCGTTTCTGGGTGTTGTCAGAAAATAAGTTACCTAGGTAACTGGTTACCTGGGTAACTAAATTGTTTTCGCGATGTTTCGTGTTTTTTTGATGAGTGTTTCTGCTTTCTTTTGGGCTGCTTGGATGTATTTTGTTGGGTCGATGACGTTTGGGTCTACGCCGTGTTTTACGAGTGTTTGGCGGATGTCGTGTATTCCTTTTGCGGCTGCTTCGTAGGCGTTTGGGACGTTGTGTTTGCGGAGGATTAGCTGAGCTATTTCGGCCATCGTCTCGGGATGTGTTTCGACTTCTTTCTCCATCGCCTCCCTGTTTACTGTGATTTGGTTGAGCGCTTGGGCTGTGTTTTTGACGCCGAGGAGGCTGAGGGCGAAGCCTGTTCCGTAGAATCGTTTGATTACGGAGTCGCTGAGGTCTCTGTGCAGCCGCGACGAAAGAAGCCGTGACGACATGTAGTTGAGCATGTTGGCGGCAAGGTCAAAGCATCCTTCCGCGTTCTCGAAAAGTAGGGGGTTTCTTTTCTGCGGCATCGTCGAAGAATGGACTTGTTCGGCGGGTTTTCTGAACTCTATCAGTCCGAGAGCTCCGAGAAGCCACATGTCACGGCAGAGATTCGCCAACACGGAGTCAATCACGGCGACGGTTTGGAGGATTTCCGACGTTCTTTCATGGGGTAGTATCTGGGTTGAGGCGGGGTTGAATTCTAACCCAAGGGATGTGATGAATTTTTCGGCGAAGCTTTGCCAGTCGATTTCAGGGTAGGTGGCCGCGAGCGCTGATAGGTCTCCGACTGCTCCGCCGATTTTGGCCTGCGGGTTGATGTCTTTGAGTTTAGCTGTTTGGACAGCGGTTCGGTATGCGTAGTTGGCGATGAAGCTGCCGAAAGATGTTGGCACCGCTGGCTGGCCGTGTGTTCTTGCGAGAAACGGTGTTGATGCGTGGTTTTCGGCGAGTTCGACGAGTTTTTCGACGAGAGTGAGTATTTCTGGGATGAGGATTTCGTGGATGAATGATTTGACGGCTAACGCGTAGGCGATGTTGTTCACATCCTCCGACGTAAGGCCGAAATGCACGAACGGCTTCAGCGAGCTAAGCCCCTCTTCCTCTAACTTTTTTTCGAAGAAAGCCGTGGCAGCCACCACGTCGTGGCCCAGCTTCACCTCAAGTTTCTTGACCTCTTCGGCCTCCTCGGTCGAAAGCGCCGCAAAGATTTCCTCAAATTTCGATGTTTTTTCGGCTTCGGTTTTTCTTCCAACCGCTTCGAGGAAGGCCCGTAGGTATTTTGCTTCGACGACGAGCCGATGTCTGATAAGGGCTTTTTCGCTGAAATATTCGCTGCATACTTGGAGTTTATCTCGGTATCGGCCGTCGATGGGTGTAATGGCGTCGATGCTCACGTTCTCTGCACCGTCAGCCCCGCTTCCTCGCCCACAGAAACCAGAGAAATTTTCACGTGAAGTGTTTTCTCGACCCATTCCAAATATTCGCGGGCGTTCGGCGGAAGATCGTCCCAGCCATTCCTCACGGCTGCATGCCAATCGTCGTCGCCGACAGACCAGCCCGGAAACTCCACGTAAACAGGCTTCACGTCGTCCAACATCATCAAACAATCCGTGAAGCTTTCAGTCTCCACACCGTTCACCACGTAGCCGACGCAGGCCTTAACCGTTGAAAGGCCGTTGAGGACGTCGACTTTCGTGACGGCGATTTCGTCGACGCCGTTGACCATGCAGGCGTACCGGAGCGCTGGGATGTCGAGCCAGCCAACCCTCCGAGGCCTACCCGTGGTAGTCCCATATTCCCCGCCTACTTCCCTTATTCTCTCCGCTACATCGCCATCCAGCTCGGTCGGGAAAGGCCCGGCGCCGACCCGTGTCGCATAGGCCTTCATCACCCCTATCACGCTGTGTTTCCATTTCACTGCAACGCCCGTGCTGACGAATCCGTTGGCCGCTAAGGTGTTGGATGACGTGACGTAGGGGTATGTCCCATGGTCGATGTCCAGAAGCGTTCCCTGTGCGCCTTCGAGGACGACGCGGCCTCCGGATTCAAGCACCGTGTTTAGGTATGTTTCGACGTTACCCACGAATGGGCTGATTGTTTGCCGTAGTTTTTCGGCGTCGACGCTGAAATCTATTCCGTGAAGTTTCTGGAGCAGCTGTGTTTTTGACTGGATGAGCTGTGGGTCGGTTGTTTCGCCGGCCCTTATTCCGACGCGGAGCATTTTGTCGGCGTATGCGGGGCCTATTCCTCGCCGTGTTGTTCCAACTGCTTCGGAGCCGCGGAGTTCCTCAATTCTACCGTCGAGCTCCCGGTGGTGCGGTAGTATGATGTGGGTTGATTCGCTTACAAGAGGCTTGTGCTTCACGCCCAGAGAAGTGATTAGCTTTATCTCTCTTTCGAATGCTTCGGGGTCGAGGAGACATCCCGCGGCGATGACGGGCCGGGGCCCCGCGAGACATCCCGCTGGAAGCATGTTAAACTTGTACCGCGTCTCCCCGATTTTGACCGTGTGGCCCGCGTTAGCTCCTCCCTGAAAACGGACAACCGCGTCCGCTTGTTTCGACAAAACGTAGGAGATTTTGCCCTTCCCTTCGTCGCCCCACTGAAGCCCTACGATAACATCGACGCCTTTCATATTGTGTCGACGTCGTGGGGGTGGCTTTCTCTGAGGCCTGCTTCGGTCATGCGGATGAAGACGGCGTTTCGCTGGAGCTCCTTGATGTTATGTGCTCCGAGGTAGCTGAGACCTGAGCGGAGACCTGCGACGAGCTGGTGGATAACTTCGGCGGCTGAGCCTTTGTAGGGGACGTAGGCTTCAACCCCTTCGGCGATGTAGCTGTATTCCGACGCGTCTTGGAGAAAGTCTTCCTGGCCTGCGCGGGTTTCTTTGGCGAGCATGGCGTAAAAAGAAGCCATCCCACGGTAAACCTTCATCTTTCTTCCGTTCCTCACCACCACGGCTCCGGGGCTTTCATCCGTACCTGCCAGAAGACGCCCGATCATCACGGTCGAGGCGCCGGCGGCGAGCGCTTTCACCAAATCGGCGCTCGAACGGATTCCTCCGTCGGCGATTAACGGGACATCCATCGCTTCGCCAGCCTCGGCGCAATCCATGATTGCGGTAAGCTGCGGCACGCCAACTCCTGCAACAACCCTCGTGGTGCAGACAGAGCCCGGGCCAACACCCACTTTGACCGCCGAAGCCCCGGCTGAAGCCAAATCCTCAACCCCCGAGGCCGTCGCAACATTTCCAGCGACTATGTCGAAGTCGTCGCCGAAAACCATTCTCAGCTTCCGAACGGTCTGGATAACCATCTCGGTGTGGCCGTGGGCCACGTCCACGACTAACGCATCGGCTCCCGCGGCCAAAAGAGCTTCAGCCCTATCCATCACATCATCCTCCCTAACGCCTACAGCGGCCGCCACCATCAATCTTCCACGACTGTCGCGGGTTGCCTTTGGATGCATCAGCTTTTTGACGATGTCGGCGCTTGTGACGAGGCCTTTTACGTGGTCTTCGGAGTCGACCAGCGGAAGCTTCTCGACCTTGTGTTTCATGAAGATTTGCTTAGCTTCTTCGAGGGAGATGTCGGGAGAGGCTGTGACAAGTTCTGTGCGCGGGGTCATGCATTCGGAAACTTTGGCGTCCCGTGGCCTGAACAGGATGTCTCGCCGTGTCAGGATGCCGAGTAGCTTCTTGGATTGGTTGACGACGAGGAGGCCGCTGACGTTTTTGGACTGCATCAATTTTTCGGCTTCGGCTATTGTTGCTTCGGGGCCTATGGTGTAGGGTTCTTCGACGGCGATGTTTTCGGCGCGTTTAACGGTTTTCACCAGCTCGGCCTGCTGCTGCACCGTGTTGAAGCGATGTATCACCCCGATGCCTCCCTCCTGAGCCATCGTCACCGCCATCGCCGCCTCGGTAACCGTATCCATGGCGGCGGAAACAATCGGAACCTCGAGCATTATCCTCCGGGTGAAACGGCTACGTGTCGAAACGTCCTTACGCGACCTGATGGAAGAACGCGTAGGAACAAGCAACACATCGTCGAAGGTCAACCCAATCCTGTCCAAAACTTTCGCCAAAAAATCCCTCGAAAGAAAAAGTTTCTCCAACTAAAAATGTTAACATCACATCAGGCATACACAATGCATCCTGTCAAATTAAAGGTATAAATAATGGCAGTCATCCGAAATGAGCTATGAAATGCGGCGAAGCATCAGAAAAAGCATGTTATTTCCGGCGGTTTGATGGACGAATAGGGGTTATGTCGAGCAGTCCGTTACACATTCTCTGGGTTTCAGCGAAAAAGGCGATGGGCTGCGATTTCCCGGCTTTTCCCGCCGTATTTGATGTAGGATGGGGTGCCTGCGATGGTTGATGCGGGAGACACGGCGTGGCTTCTGGTTTCGTCGGCGCTTGTTTTTCTCATGACCCCCGCTCTCGGCTTCTTCTACGGTGGACTTGTCCGGAAGAAGAACCTCGCAAACACGATAATGATGTGCTTCGCGGCGGCGGCCCTCATAAGCCTTCAATGGGTTCTGTGGGGTTACAGCCTCGCCTTCGGGCCATCAGTCAACGGCGTAATCGGAAGCTTGGACTGGTTTGGTCTCCGCGGCGTAGGTCTAGACCCCAATCCAGACTACGCGCCGACGGTTCCTCATCAAGCCTTCATGCTGTTTCAAGGCATGTTCGCCATAATCACGGCAGCCCTGATAATAGGCGCCGTCGTGGAGAGAATCAAGTTCAGCTCCGGCATCCTTTTTCTTGTCCTATGGTCAACGATAGTTTACGACCCGTTGGCCCACTGGGTGTGGGGTGTCGGCGGATGGCTGAGAAACCTAGGAGCTCTAGATTTCGCCGGCGGAACAGTGGTGCATATTAACGCGGGAATCGCAGCGCTTGCAGCAGCCATGGTACTCAGGAATAGGATAGGCTATGGCTCAGCGGCCTTCGAGCCCAGCAACATAACCTACGTAATTTTGGGTGCGTCGCTGCTTTGGTTTGGCTGGTTCGGGTTCAACGCGGGCAGCGCCCTCAGCGCAGGAGGTTTGGCATCAAGCGCTTTCATGGCCACCAACGTGGCGGCGAGCGCGGCCACTTTATCGTGGCTGCTTATGTCATGGTTCTACAAAGGGAAAGCGAGTATCATAGGAGCTGCCAGCGGCGCGGTAGCTGGCCTCGTCGCGGTCACTCCGGCCTCTGGCTTTGTTGACGCGTTGGGCGCCATGGTCATAGGTTTTACAGCCGGCCTTCTTTGCTTCTACGCTGTATCCTTCCGGTCTAGGACGAAGATAGACGATTCGCTTGATGTCTGGGGTGTTCACGGGGTCGGCGGCACATGGGGGGCCATAGCGACGGGAATATTTGCAAACCCGGCGGTGAACCCGACGGCGGCAGGACTTCTCTACGGCAACCCATACCAGCTGCTGGTACAGGTTGTGGCGACGGGCGTAGCATGGGTTTACAGCTTCATACTCACCTTCGCAATCCTCAAGTTGATCGATAAGACCGTTGGGCTCAGGGTGAGTAAGGAGGAGGAGCTTGTGGGTCTTGATTTGACGCAGCACGCGGAACCCGCCTACGTGTAGGAGGTGGAAGTGTGAAACTGGTTAAGGCTGTGATTAGGTCTGAAATGCTCGATGAAGTGAAGAACAACCTTCAGCGGCTGGGCTATGCTGGGTTGACGGTTTACGAAGTGAGGGGCCGGGGAAGACAGCAGGGAATATCATGGCGGATCAGGGGCAACGAGTTCAGGCTCGACTTGATACCGAAGCTGATGGTCGAAGTGGTCGTTGACGACGCCGACGTAGCCGACGTGGTCGAGGAGCTGAGAAAATCAGCCTACACGGGAAGCATAGGTGACGGGAAAATCTTCGTAATACCCGTCGAGGACGCCGTGAGAATAAGAACGGGTGAAAGAGGAGCCGAAGCATTAAAATGAAAACAGCTGTCCGCTACCGACCGGCGTAGCTTGCACAACTTCGACGGGCCTTTCAGCTCAAAACCCGAGAAAAAATGGCCGATTATTTTCTCCCGGTGACGCGGTTTGGCGATGGTTTTTGATTGACGTCGGCGGGGATTTTTGTCTGTGCGGGAAGAAGCCATTTTTCTCCCCATTTTCGGAGGTTTTCGAGGATGGGGGCGAGTTCTTCGGCCATGGGTGTGAGGGAATAGCTGACAGCGAACGGTTGCGTGCTTACCACGGTTCTGTTAACCAGCCCGCGGGACTGAAGAGTTTTAAGGGTTCTTGCAAGGGTTTTGGAGTTTAGCTGCGGAACAAGATGAAGTAACTCGTTAAACCCTTTCGGGCCCGTGGAAAGATAGCTGATAACCACCAACGCCCACATGCTTCCCAGTAGTTTCGCCGCGGCGACGATGGGGCAGACGCCTCCGCTTTCCTCACATGGTGTTTCAGCCATCTGGTGGCGGTGATGCCGCTGACCATGATAAATACTTGCTTTTCGCTATCAAATGACGAAGTGAAAGCGGTATGGTGTTGCTGGAATTTGCTTCAGGTTTTCAGGACACGGCGGTGCTGTTCCTGAGAGTTGTACTCGGGTTCATCATGCTTGTCCACGGGTTCCCCAAAATAGGAGGCCCCGTTAGACCCCAGATGAGGAACGCCATGAAAGGTGTCGGCGTGCCCGGACCTTTGTTCGACCTCGTCGCCGTTCTCGAAGTCGTCGGAGGCATCGCTTTGATCCTCGGGCTTCTCACCCGTGTCGCGGCACTTCTCTTCGCGGTGCAGATGGTTGGAACCATAGTGCTCTACCTAACCAAGCTCGGCACATCCGTTCCACCTCCCGAAATGCTGCAGCAAATGGTCGCCGGCTCCCGACGCGTTCTCAGAGGGTTCATCGCCGGCGTGGGTGGATGGGAGTTTGACCTTCTGATACTGGGAGCCGCCGTGGTTTTGCTGACGACCGGTGCAGGACCTTATTCGGTTGATGCGTTGCTGGGCCTCTAACGGGTTACCGAATCCTTTTCCTGAGGGCGGGGCTCTTGGCCAAAACCCGTTGAATCGCCTCCTCAAACGTCATCTCTCGCTCAAGCTCGATGCATTGGAAAACACCCGTCCGTCCTTTTTCCCTTCTCTTCAACAACACCCGCATCCGCGAAGAAAGAATATCGGGGCTGACGCCGAGTGTTTTGACCGCTTCTTCAAAGTTTCCACGCAGCGGTTTCTCTAAATGGCCATGCGGCGTTGGGATGATGAGGTTGAGGTTTTTGTCGATGCCCGGTTTCCGGACGCCCGTGCGTAGTTCTTCGAGCGTTAAGCTTCCCGCGAGAATGTAGAAGCCTTGTTCGTCCCTGTTGAGGGGGACCATGGGGGCTGAAACGGTGTCGCGGTCGTTGATGTAGAGGTATGCTTTCGCCGCATAGTAGGGCGTCGCCTGCACCAAAACTCTTTTCACAACCGGCGTATGCAGCGAAACAGCGTATTCCAGCAGCTGCAGCGGAACAACGTCGGGAACGAACACATCCAAGTCGCTCGTCGGCTTGACGTCGCCGCGGGCCACGCTGCCGTAAACAATCGAATAAAACCCATGCTTCTCAAGATGCGTCATGACCTCAAGGGCCCTTTCCCTCAATCCCTTCAGCAAACGCCAACGAACATCATCGTAAACAACTTCACGCAAACGCGTGGAACATGGAAAAGGTCGTCGATATATATTGTGTGTATCCGCCCTTTTCCTCTAAATAGGTGGTTTTGAGGTTGGAAGGAGGTTTTGCGGTTTTTTCGTGGGCTGTTTCGTCGTTAAACGAGGTTTCGGACACTGCGGCGCCCGGAAACGGCTTACCGTCTAGAACTTAACCGTCTGGCAGATCGCGGGTCGGTTCTGTAATGACCTTTCATTCGGTTTTGACTCCTAGTTTTCGGCGAGCTTCTGTATGGTCAGTTTGGTTGAGGAATTTTTGGAGTTTATCGCGTACGGATGATAGGTTTGCGGTAATTTGTTGGTGTACTTGGTTGGTTTTTGTTTGGAAGTAATGGGGGTCTATTTCGTCGCGTGCTTCAACTGGTAAGCCTAGGTATCTTATTGTGTCTTGTATTAGCGAGGCATAGGTGGTTGAGAAGATGGCAGTTTTGTAAATTATCCAAGCTCCGCCTAATTCCTTTATGGCTTGGACTTGGACTGGGTTGAGCCATCTCGCGATGATTAAGGGTATTGTTTTCAGCTCTGTTGCTACAAGAAATTTCCAGTACAAGTCTTCGGGGTATCCTAGCGAATTTTTAACCTCCACACCGTATTCGATTCCGTCTTTTTCCGCTATGAAATCGATGTCATTTGGCTGAGTTGTTTTCCTTCCGCCGTATTCTCTCACTCCCTGAAGATCTTCCTCATCGGATGGGTAAACGTTCCAGTTGTGTTGCTTGAATGCGCGCCACCAAACCAACTCCGCATGTCTACCCATGTGAGAAGAGACTCCTGAAATAAAAAGGGAGAGCTCTAACTTTTTTCTCATCAACGGAATTAGCTCTTTATAAGGTGTGTTTGGCAGGCAGTAAAAAAGGTTAGGGGCGTGTTTGTCCCCACGTCTGCCGGGAATTTTTACCCGTTTGACCTTTCCTTCCCGCAAAAGTTCCTTCAAAGCGTTGCCTATGTCATCGTGTGGAAAAAGTGATTCGAGTCGGTAGCGTATCTCTCGGTCGTACGCTACCTTGGTTTCGTCTCCCGATGATAACAATCGTAGAATTTCCTGTTTGGCTCTTTCGCTGTTCCTCTCTGCGCTTCGTTGACTCAACCCGTAACTTTTCAGTTAAATCCAACAAAATTAAACCTTAAGAACGATTGTTGGTTCGTTGGGCTGTGGCAATAGGTTACGATTTTTTCTGCGACGGCTATGACGAGCTGTATGGTGAGGAACAGTCTGGGAAGTATCGTCGGTGTTTTGAGTTGGTTTCGGGCCGGTTTGAGCGTTTGTGTGATGTTGGCTGTGGGACGGGCCTTTTCAAAATGTTTCTCCGTGATGCTGGTGTGGGTTGTGATTATGTTGGGGTTGATGTTTCGGCGGGGATGCTGAGGAAGGCCCGTGAACGATGCGATGAATCAACGCATCTACTTCAAGCCGATGCCCATCATCTGCCTTTCCGCGACAAAGTCTTCAGCCATGTCTTCGCTTTCACCGTGGTCCACCATCTCAACCCTGACCGGTTCATCACTGAAGCAGAAAGAGTATGCACGGAGTTGGTTGTTGTTTCGCAGCACAAACGTTTAAGCCCCCGCATCCAGCAAGGTGTTCGTGAACTCGGCTCGGTCGACGAATTCGTCTTCATCGATTGCTCTACGGTTTTTCGCCAAGCTTCAGGAGGCGGTTGCTAAAATCGCCTACCCGGAAGAGGATAGGCTGCAACGTGTCGAAAGGGTGTGCGGCGTCGACGTAGCGTATTCGAAGCGTGGAAGCGCTGCGGCGGCTGTGGTTTACGATGTGGGGAAGTCTGAGGCAGTGGAGACTGTGGTCAAGCATTTCGTCGGGAGGCAGGGCGCCTATATTCCCGGCTTTCTTTTTCTGCGGGAAGGCCCTCCTCTGCTTGGTGTGTTGTCGGAATTGCGTTCGGGGTTCGACGTGTTGCTTGTGGATGGTCATGGAAGAGCCCATCCACGTCGTTGCGGAATTGCGACGCTTCTGGGTTTTGTCGCCGGCGTCGCCTCGGCCGGCGTTGCGAAATCGATTCTCACAGGCCAGCTAAGACCCGTGGAATCTCACTACGAACTGGTGGTCGACGGCGATCTGCTGGGCCTCAGCGACGGCAAAACCATCTACAGCCAGGGATACGGAATATCCTTCAACGACCTCCGGAAAATATTCAGCCTTTTCGGCGGCCGGTATCCCGAAGTTCTGAAAATGGCTGACAGGCTCTCACGAAAGGTCGTCGAGAAAACCTGACAGGGTGTCGTCTTTGCCGAGGATTTCCGCGACTTCGTCGAATGCGATGGTTGGCTTGATTCGCCGCGTCCGGCCGTGCCTTCCGTAGCTGACGAGGTCGCAGGCTATTATCCCGAGCATGTCGAGCTCGGAGACAAGTGTGCTCACCCTCCGGTCGGTCAACGGTTCCACACCGAGTGTTGCGCAGAATTCGCGGTAAATGTTGTAGATCGTGCCTGAAGTGGTTTCAAGGCCTTTCTTCGACGATACATAGATGGCGAGGAGGACGATGCGGCTGTGCAGAGGCAGGGAGGAGATCACTTCTTTGACTCGGCCTCTTTCGATGAGGCCTTGAGCGGTTCTTACGTGATGTTCTTCGATTTTTTCAGCGCCTTCTCGTTCGGCCACTTCCGCGGAGACGCGTAGCAGGTCTAATGCTCTACGGGCGTCGCCGTGCTCAGCGGCTGCTAAAGCGGCGCACAATTTGATGACGTCGTCGCCGACGCTTCCCGGCCTTAGAGCCGCTTCGGCCCTGTTCCAGAGAATGTCCGAAAGCTCCGTCGCCGTGTAGGGCTGGAAGACAACCTCTTCTTCGCTCAAACTGCTTAAAACCCTCGGGTCCAACATGTCCTTGAACAACAGGTCGTTTGAAATCCCCACCAGGGAAACCCATCCATTCCCGAGGCCCGAACGGGTCAGCTCGTAGAGAAGGTCGTCGCCAAAATCCTTGACCAAAGCATCAACTTCGTCGAAGCAGATCACGAAAGACGTGTTAGAACGCGACGCATTTGACTGGAATCGCCGGAAAAGTTCTCCCTTCGAAACGCCAGTAAACGGGACGTTGACTCCTGCGGCGGCACATAGCTCGGCCAAAACCCTGTATTCGGTTCCGGCCAGACGGCAGTTCACATACACAAATTTCACGTTGAGGCCTTTCTCAGAGACTGCTTCGGAGAGGCGGTTGAAAACGTGCCGGCAGACGGCTGTTTTTCCCGTGCCGGTTTTTCCGTATAGGAACAGGTTTGAAGGTTTGACGGCCTTCAAGACGGTTGCCAAAACGTTTCCCACGGCTTTGATATGCTGCGCCCTATGTGGTAGAAATGATGGCACGTATTCGGAGCGGAGAAGATCGTGTTTGATGATGATGGGGTTAATGTTTTGGGAGTGTCTGCGTATTATTTCTTCGAGAGGGTCTTCTCCACCCGTCTCTTTCCGGTAAAGAACAGTTATCTCATCGTGATGGTAGTAGTTGTTTGTTTTTACCATTATTCTCCACTTGATCATTGCGGCTAAGTTTTATAGAGAGAAAACTCCAAGATTTTGTATCTCCAACTTCATACTTCTTTCTAAACAAATGGATTAGTTCTCATGAGCATGAACGAGTGCTTTCCATCGGAAATGTAGGGGTCGGCGCCAGGCCACGCCACATCCCATAGCCAACAGACCTTCACAGGCTCCTTCACAATATTCGAAAAAGCGCCAACAACGGGAAAGCTTACGCCAAAAATACCGCGGCAGGTTAATCCGCCCGCTTCACATGTCGCCGCCCTCACTAACCCCATCATTTCCTATGGAAACCGCAAAACACTTTTTTCATGAAAAACACCCTTCAAACCATCGTCAACCACATGTGAAACGACCATATTTCCGAGGCCGCAGCCCAACACTTTGCTCAAACAGTCAATTCTGATTAAAAATTGACCAACACCGTAGGTTAACGTCTACGTCTCTTCAAAAACTGGTTGTTGAAGATGGCCAAGAGAGGATAGTCTTTTTTCACAGTAATTCCAAGATATTACCGGGCGACTACATAATTATGGTTTGGAAGATTTCTCGGGTATGTGTTCTGTCGTTAGGTTTTGCGAAGGAGTTCACTGAGGCGGCGGCTTTCGTGAAAGAGTTTGACGAGGCTTGATATGGTGTCGGATATTTGGCGGATTTCTTCGGGGTCGGCTGTCTGGTGAAGCAGATGGGTCAGGACGTCGATTTTGGCGGATATCGCGTTTTCCAGCTGGGTTAATACGAGAGGCGTCGACGCCGATAGGATTTCCGATTCTTCACGGACTTTCACCACGGGCTTATCGCATCGGATGCATCGTAGCTCCCCTTTCACTTCGAATAATGGGCTGTTGCACACGGGGCAGACTTCGGAGAGCATTTTGGCGCCCGACCGAAGTGCGTCGGACATCCGTCTGATGTAGTCGGCGTCCGAAGACATTACGTGATGGATGACGAGGGTCTGGGTTAAAAGGTTTCCACGGTTATGTTTTCAGCATTTTCTTGAGGGTTTTGGTCTCCCTTCTAAAGTCTACTCTGCCGTGGGGGAGAAGGCCTCCGGTGAAGGATTTTGGGATGTGAAGAAGTTCGTGGATGATGATTTCGTCCTGTGATTCGGCCGGAAGCTTGTCGAAGATTTCGGCGATGAACTCGATGACGTAGGCAGGCTTCATTCCGAACCCGGTGAGAAAGGCCTTCGAAACCGAATGGATTCGCGCCGCCGTATTGCTCGATGCAGAGCCATAGCTTCTTACACACCTTATCCTTTCAACATCCAGGTAGCCCAACCCCGTCTTCGCCACTATGGCCTTCACGCGTTCCTCGATGTCGACAGCCCGCCGGTAGCTGATCACGCCGTAGAGCTTCCTGTCGGGTTGATAAGAGGTTTACGTTCTGTTGAGGACGATGGATGAGCCGGTTTCGCCGACGAGTATTCTGTGCTGCGGCAGCTTTTTCTCCAGCGTTTCAAGCACTTTATGGAGGTCTTCACGGTGTACGAGGGCGTGGACGGCTTTTCCCACCATGTTTTGGGCGTATCCGATGGTCGGTAATTTTTCCAAAACCGCGAATATCTGCTGGATTGTGGGGTCTGTGAATTCGGCTTTTTCGGCGAAGGCCCTTGACTGGGCGAGGAAGTTTTCCGGCGTCGGGTTCTTCAGAATTTTGTCGATGTACAGGTCGCCGATTTGTTCGAGCTGGTGCAGTCTTTCGACCGATGCGATGGCCTCTGGTGTACTGATTTGGTCGACGACGACGGAGACAATTTTGACGCCGGAGGGAAGTGGGATTTCGTCGACGACCGCGTTCTGGGGAGATCCTTCCCGGAGTACGAGGACGAGTCCTGTTCTTCCGAGGCCGGCTTCGCTGTTCAACCCGGTTTTGCAGGCGATTTCAACGCGGTGGGTGTGTTTGAGGGCTTCGCGGAGGGTCAGAGGCTTTCCAACAAGGTATGAGACGCTCATGATAACTCCGAGCGCGGCCGCCGCACTTGTTCCAAAACCCGTTGCAATAGGCACATGCATCACATGCTCGACCGAAACGAATCCTTCAAACCCCGTCAAACCACGGACAATCTCCAAAGCCTTTTGAGAAGGCGGGAAAGAAGCTACTTCACCGTTCACCACGAACCTGCTGCCGCGGCCGTCGCCGATTTCGACTATTGTTTCGACGCCGGGAAAAAAAGAGAAGCCGCCCCCGAGGGCCCCAATCAGGTCGGGGTTTTCCCGTAGACGGCCGTTTTCGAGCACTTTGGGGGAAAAGATGCTGGAAAGGGGTGTGGGCGATTTGAAGACGGCTTTACGCATTACTGGCGCACCATAGTGGGCACCGCTTTCCTGACAGCAGCCACCAGAGGAGGAAGAAGAATCATCAAAAACGGTATTTCGGTGAGGTATGTCCAGAGGAACCAGATGGCGGCGGCGAAAAGCGGAAGGCCTTGTCCCCCTCCTGCGACGGCGGGAAGCGAGAAATACTGGCTGTAGGCCCATACGCCGAGGCCTATTATCGCTGCGCCGACGAGCAGTCCGAGCGATGACGCTGCCACGAGTCCTGAATACGCTGGTCTGTAGAGGCTGTAGGCGATGCTGAGGCCAAGGGAAAGGGCTGCGGCTGCGATGAAGATGGCTGATGTCCAGAAGTCTCCGAAGATGTTGACCCATGACGCGGTCACGGCGATGGCGAGTGGTACGGCTTGGAGGAGGACGGGCAGCGGCGACAGCTTATGTTGTCCGGCGAATTTGCGTGCAAGGACGCCGATGATGTAGAATCCCGCTATGTTGGATGTTACGCCGACGGTGATGCTTAGGATGGGGTCGCCGTGGATGAGCATGTCGCTGATGAATATTCCCAGACCTGCTCCGAGGGCACCGATGCGTGGTGAATAGACGACGGCGAATACGGCTGGGACGACGACGGCGGGCCAGAACCGCACCGTTCCGACGACGGGCGCGAAAATTCCGAGAAAAGTGAGATATCCGACTCCGGCGTAGAGGCCGGCGTTGACGGCTATCAACACGATTTCAAAGGTGCTTTTCATCCGCATGACCTCTCTCTATAGTTAACGGATTCAAAGCTTTTACCTATATAGTCTCCGTAAAAACCTTTCATGCTCTCAAGCCAGATTTTTCAGCAACTCAAGCTTCAAGGGCTGCCTTATATCCCTCACAGCCAAAACCTTCCCGCTAACGTCCGACAGGACCAGCAGCTGCTGACCAATTTTCCACGGCTTCCAGTCCAGAAACCGGATAAGCCGAAAATCCTCCGAAACGGCCTCGATTTCGTATCCAGCGGGATTTAGCGAAAACGGCTGGTTCACCGGCAGGAAGAAAAACCAGTCGGGGCCGGCGTATCTGACGGAACGGACGACGGCCCTCCGCAGCCTCCGTCCCGCTCTCTGCAGACGGTCTTTCAGGAGGATGAAGAATGTCGCTGAAGCAAGTCCGGCGAAGACGGTTTTGAGCAGAATATGCTGGTTCGTGATTGAAAGAACCACAAAAGCCGACGTGAAGATGATGAGAAATTCCAGCTTCAGGATGAAGATGGTTCTATCGCGTCGGATGCGGTTTTCGAAGCTTACGGCGAAAGAGGTCGCCATGCTATTTTTTGTTTGAGCCGGGGTTATTGAAAAAGTTATTCCCTAAACGTGAATCCGCCGTGTTTTGAAATTTTCTTGACGTAGACGTAGGTTATCAACGCGGTCCAGCCGAGTGTAGCTACCAGCCAGATGATGAGAAAAGGCGGGGTCGTCAGGCGGAAGGCCTGCAGAGCGTACAGAAAGACGACGGGGACAACCGTGTAGAGCAGGGCGAGAATCGTCGACTCTATCATGTAACGTGCTTGACGCGACAGCCTGATTCTCATCCCGGAGGAACAGACGCGTCTGGAAGGTAAAAAACATGTGTTCAGATGACGGTGATTTTGGCGCCGAGTGCTTTGAGGTCGGTCAAGAACCCGGGGTAGGAAACATCCGCCGATTCCGCTCCTTTCACGGCGAGGCCTTTTTCAAGGGCGAGGCCCAAGACCGTGAAGGCCATGAAAAGCCGGTGGTCGCCGTAGGTATCGACCGCTACGCCGCCGGCTGTTTTGGACGAGCCGTGTATGGTGAGGCCGTCGTCGTGTTCTTCGACTTCGATGTTCAGCTTTCTGATTTCCGAGGCCACGGTCGAGATGCGGTCGCTTTCCTTGAGACGGGCGTGAGCAACCCCGCGTATTCGTGTTACGCCGTCGTTGACAGCCGCGATGGCCGCTGTCACGGGCAGAAGGTCGGGAGAATCTGTCAAAACAACGTCGGCGTCCACATGCCTGCGTCCACCTTCGATGACCAACCCATCATCAGTAAAATAAGCGTCTGAGCCGTAACGCTTGACTATCTCGACTATCTTCGAGTCGGCCTGCGGAAGCGTTTCCGACACGTTTTTGACGATGACACGGCCTTGGGTGAGATGGGCAGCGGCGGCGATGAAAGCCGCTGAGCTAAAGTCGCCGGGCACCGTGAAATCGATTCCGTGAAGGGTTTGAGGCCATGTGCGGAAAATTTCAAACCCTTTTCTATCGATTTGGCCGCCGAAGAGCTTGACCATTTGGATGGTTGCTTCAACGTAGGGTTTTGAAACGAGTTCGTCTTTTACGTGGACGGTGATTTGGTCGTGGGCGTTGAGGCCCGTGACCAGCAGGGATGAAACATACTGGGATGATTCGGTGCCTTTGATTGTGGTGGCGCCTCCTATTCTGTTTCCTCCTTTCACGACGACGGGTGCGGCTCCGTTCTGTTTCGTCGACCAGCATTCGGCTCCTATTTCGTTGAGGGATTGGAGTAGGGCGGCCATGGGGCGTCTGCGGATGCTTTCGTCGCCGGTCAAAACCGTGTACCCTTTTTCCACCAGCGTTGAAAGGCCTGTGTAGAGCCGGAGCGTTGTGCCGGAGTTCATTACGTCGATGACGTTGTCGGGTGTGCGGAATCTATGCAGGCCCACAACTTCGTAAACGCCACCTTTCTCTCTTATCGTTGCGCCCAGCATCTGTGACGCGGTGATTGTTGCGATGGTGTCGCGGGAAATGAGTGGGTTGTGGATGGTGGTTTTTTCGGATGTGAGGGTTGCTATGGCGAAGGCCCTGTGTGTGTAGCTTTTGCTGGGCGGTGCTTCGACAGCGCCCTCGACCTTCGAACAACTGACCAAAGCTGTTTTCAACTGCCGTCGCCTCTGTTGACGGAGCACCTGATAACTTTGCCTTCGTAAAGTTGCAAGGCCTCGGCCACTTTGTCCGCCTTCTCTTCATGGGCTACGGCCGCTACCGCCGGGCCCGTGCCCGACAAACCAGCCGCCAACGCTCCTGCTTCGAGGGCTTTGATCGTGGGCTGTGTGGGAAGGCCGAGCGCGGCGGAATGGGCTAAGCCGTTGATGGTCATGGCCGTCCAGTATTGGCCGTTGAGGGCGAGGTTGAAAGCTGTTTCGACGACGAATTTGACCGGTGTCAAAAGTTCTTTTCTGAACTGCGACGTGTATGTTCTGCCGTGGGGCACGTAGACGATGGCTTCGAGCTTCTCCGCGATTTTTTGCCGCCGTAGGATTTTCCGTTTGATGTTGTCGGTTACCACCGCTCCGCCCAGCATGCACGCGGCGGCGTCGTCCATCGCACCGGTTATGGAAGTTCCCGAGGCGACGGAAGCGTCTGCAACGTTTTTCAGCAGTTCCTCCGTTGGCATGGTTTTTCCCACGGCGTCGAGGAAGGCCTTCGCTATAGCTACGGCCGCTGAGCTGGAGCTCTTCAAACCGACGGCGACGGGGATGTTCGACACGGTTTCCACCCGCGCACCCAAGGCTTCGACACCCGTTTGACGTGAAAAGGTTTCGACGACCGCTTTGGCGAGGACCGGCTCGGCATGTTCGCCGTTTATCGTCAACGTATACACGGGCTCGTCGATGATTTGGAGCGTCGCCGTTGTTTCGAGGCCGATTCCAAGGGCCGCGCCACGTCCTATCGATATGGCGTTGACTATCGAAACCGCTCCGCCTGCTTTTCCACGGCCTTTCAACGTCTCCGCCCCAACGCCTTCAACGCCGCCTTTTCCATCGTTTTCTCGTTGGCTTCGATGCCGAGCCAGATTTTCAACGCTTCGGAACCTTGTTTGACGAGCATCCGGAGTCCTCCGATGGTTTTGGCTCCCCGTGCTTTGGCTGTTTTGAGGAGCTTGGTTTGGACGGGGTTGTAGACCATGTCGAAGACGGTGAGGTCTCTGTGGATGATGTTAGACGGGATGGGTGACTGATTTGTTTTGGGGAACATGCCGACGGGTGTTGCGTTGACAAGAAGCTCCGCCTCCTTCACTGCTTCGGAAAGCTCGCGGGAGCCAAACCTAACCAGCTGAATGCGGATGTTTTTCCGCCTCGCAAACCTATCAAACTCATTCATCGAAGAAGCCCTACGGCCCGCGAACACGAGGTCATCATATCCCTTACCCCACAACGCTACGGCCGCGGCCCTCGCCGCACCCCCAACACCCAAAACCACGGCCCGTCCTTCATCGGGCTCGGGAACGGAGGCGGCCACACCGGCGACATCTGTGTTGTAGCCGACGGCCCTTTCGCCGACGAGCTTGACGACGTTCACCGACTCGACGGCCTTCGCCGATTTGTCCAACCGGTCGAGAAACCGCATCACGGAAACCTTGTGAGGAATCGTTACGTTGAAGCCGATGAAGTTCATGTAACGCGCCGACGAGACGAAGCTTTTCAAATCACGCGGCTTAACCTCCACGGCTATGTAGAGGACGCCGTGAATCCCCGCTTCTCCGAGGGCCGCGTTCATCATCGCCGGCGAAACCGAATGGCCGACGGGATAGCCAATCACCCCCAGCAACCCCGTCCTCAATCCACCGCCACTCCCTGAACGATGCTGTCCCTCATCGCCACCATCTCCTCGACACGGAGCTGGCCCGGCGCCGTCCTCAACTCATCCAGCGAAGCATACGCGATAGGAGCTCCAGCCGCCATCGAAAGAACCCTCGTAATCCATCCTTCCTCACCCATGCAGAAGGCCACAACCTTGGTCCTCGGCAGAAACGAGTAAACGCCGAGCAAGCGGTAGTTGTCTTCGGCTCCGCGGGAGAAGGTGACTATTTTGGCGATGTCGCCGTGTCTCAAGCATTTGCGGCCGACGTCGACGAGCGTCATGGTGTCTGGAGTGGTTTCGAAGTTGTGCCACGAAACAATCAACCGACGGCAAAGTTTCTTCAAACGGGCGGCGGCATCATCATCCACGATTTTCAGCTCCACGTCGACGTAGCCCACGCCCATCTCCGCCAATTTCTCCAGCAAATTCAGCCGCTCATCCTTCGGAAGAGTTGATTTGCCGCCTTCTTCCACGGGCCGGCAGGTAACGACGAGCTTCTCCGAAAAAGGCCCGAGCACGGAACAAAGCCGGTCAACATCCGTGTAATTCGAAAGGTCAAGCCTCACCTCGACCAAGTCGGCGCCGCGGCCCAACGCCTGCGAAACACGTTCAACGAGCTCGTCCTCATCCTTTCCGAAAACCGAGGCACAGATTAGAGTTTTCACGGAAAACGCCGCCCAGCCAGAAAGCTTTCCAACGCCTATTTTTCTATGACGGTTTCTTCGACGGCCATTCCAAAGTGACGGCCCCGGGCCTCTGTAACGTGGCAGAGTATTCGGTCGTCTTTTTTCAGCTCCGTCACGGGAACGAGCTCCCCGTTTGGTTTGACGAAGCGGATGGTTTCGGCGTTCTGGACCGTCACCGTCCCCAACACGCCATCTACTCGTGCCCTGACCAAACGCAGAGGCCTTCTTTCGATTTTGACGCGGCCGACCGATGCTATCCTGGTTCGGCCTGTCCGCGAAACGATCAGCACGCGGTCTCCCGACTCGAGTTCAGAGAGGTAGCGTGTGGAGCCGTCGGGCATGAGAACGTAGCTGTGGACTGCTCCGGCGTTGACTCGGAAAGGCCTCGGAGAAGTGAAGCTCGAGCCAATCGATTCGTTGTGGATGAGGAAGAACATGTAGGCCCTGCTTCCGACAAGCAGTCCTTCGCCGCTTTCCATCATCGTGACCGTATCCACGCACGCACGGTCTCCGACGCCGACGTCCCTAACATCCTCGACAACTGCCTCAACCAACCCAACCTCGACAGGCTTCTTCATCAATTCCACCAGAATCTTCAGCTCCTGCTCGGATGATGGCTTCGCCATCACACCGTCAACCCCCTTCTCCAAAATGTTGATGAAAAGCTCCGCTTCAGATACGTTTGAAACCTCGGCGAGGATTCGGCAGTTCAGCCCTTCAACCATGGCCAGCAGGTTTTCGACGGGAATTATCTTCCAGTCAGGCGTCGCGATAACCACTTCGCCGACCCCTTTCCGGGCATGCTCCACCACAGCCTCCAAATCCTTAGGGGATTTGACGACGACGCGGGGAACAAAAGCACGGCCGTCGCCATGCCTTTCATATCCGTCACGGGCCGGCACGTATGTTTCAAGGTTTTCCAAAGGCTTGTCGGAGACGAAAGAGCCGACACCGAGCTTGACGGCCTTCCGCAGAAGCTCCTCGCTCCCGCCCACGTTGACGACGATTTTCTTCATGGCGTCAGAACCGACAACGCTTCTTCGACCGAGCGGTTTTCCAACACGATTTTACGGAGGGCCTTCACCATATCCGCCGGCGACCTATGCTGGAAGACGTTGCGGCCGAAGGTTATTCCAAGGCATCCACCTGCTACGGCGGCGTATGCGAGACGGAGAACGTCTTCGTCCCTGTCCATCTTCGGGCCTCCGGCGGCGACGATTGGCGCGGGAACGCTTTTGACGATTTTCTCGATGTCGCGGACGTTGGCCGACGGCAGAGGTGTTTTGACGATGTCGGCGCCCAGCTCAGCTCCAACCCTTGCGACGTGGCTGATGACCCACGGGTCGTTGGCGTCCTTGATGTTCTCGCCGCGGGGATACATCATCGCTATCAACGGAACCTGCCATTCATCGCATGCGTCAGCGGTTTCGCCGAGATGCTGCAACATCACGTCGTCGTCGCTCCCTCCCACGTTGATGTGAACCGAGACCGCGTCAACTCCCAGACGAAGGGCCTCTTCGACGGATGCCACGGCGACTTTACGGTTATATCGGCTGCTAAGTTGAGTGCTTCCCGACAGATGCATGATGGACCCGACTTTCAAAGGCCTTTTCAACGAACGGAAAACACCTTTGTGGGCGAGAAGAGCCGTCACACCCGCCTCTTCAAGCAAATACATCATCGCGTCAATCTGCTCAAGTCCTTGAACGGGGCCTACCGAAACACCGTGGTCCATCGGGACGCAGAGCATCCGCCCGTTCTCCAAAAGCCTGTTCAGCCGAACCTGTTTACCGAAAACCAATCACGTCATTCCTCCAGCAAACCCATGTGATGGGCCAGCTCCGCGGTCAGGATGGTTCCGCCAGCGGCTCCCCTGATGAGGTTGTGGCTGAGGGAAATAAACCGGGCCCTGTTGTCCTCGACCCGGATGCGGCCGACCGTCACGGCCATGCCGGGAACCGAGCCAGCGTCAACGTCTATCCGTGTCTGAGGCCTGTCGGGTTCTTTGCGGACGATGATGGGCTTCGACGGGGCGGTTGGAAGGTTCAGCTCCTGCGGAACCGAAACATATTCTTCGAGGGCCTGCGTCACTGTTTCGGGCGTTATTTTTTTCTCGGTTTCGACGTAGATGGATTCCATGTGGCCGTCGAGGGTCGGGACGCGTGTGCATGTTGCGAAGACTTCGACGTCGTCGTAGTGGAGGTGGTTGTCGTGGAGGCGGCCGAATATTTTGGCGGTCTCTGTCTCGACTTTTTTCTCCTCGCCCGAGATGTATGGGATGATGTTGCCCATGATGGACAGCGAGGCGACGCCGGGATATCCAGCGCCCGAAACAGCCTGCATCGTCGTCACGATGACCCGCTTGATTCCGAAGTTGATGTGTAGCGGATGTAGGGGGAGGACGAGGCCTACGGTTGTGCAGTTGGGGGTTGTGACGATGTAGCCGTCCCAGCCGCGGTTTTTACGCTGTTGTTTCACGAGGTTGAGGTGGTCGGGGTTGATTTCGGGAACGATGAGCGGCACGTCTTCCTCCATCCTGTATGCGGCGGCGTCGCTGAAAACAGGGATGCCCGCTTTAGCGAAGAGAGGTTCAGATTCCCGCGCCGCCTCCGTCGGAAGACACGAAAAGACGAAATCAGCGTCCACTTTCTTCGGGTCGGTGGGCAAAACCTCCATCTCCGCAATCTCCTTCGGCGGAGCAGGAGCCTCGCCCCTCACCGCCTCCACATACTTCTTCCCCACCGACTCCTTCCCAGTCAACGCCGTAACCTTAAACCATGGATGGTTGTAGAGCATCTTGATGTAGTGCTGGCCGACCATGCCCGTGGCGCCGAGAATCGCGACACTATACTTCTTCATGATGGTGAACAGTTTCACATCGGCTTTTTACCTTTTTCTGGCGGATGCGTTTAACCGGTTTAAATACAAGCCGCTCACTAATACGATGTGAAAACAACAGCAATCGTAGCTGTAGTTTTCCTCGCCGTCGGGTTCGTCGTCGGCCTCTTCATCCCCCCGGTATTCGTCACACCAGCTCAGGTAAAACAAGTCAAATTCACCACCGACTGGGCTTGGCAAGGAGTCTACGCACCCTACCTCGTCCCCGTCGATAAAGGCTTCTACTCCAGCCGGGGATACGCTGTCATCGTTGACAGAGGCTACGGCTCCGCCGACGCGGCGTCGAAAATCGCGGCCGGGGCCTACGACTTTGGAATCGTCGACCTCGCCGTTCTTACGGAGTTCAACAGCAAAAACCCCGGCAGGGAGCTGCTGGCTCTATGCGTTGTCTACAACTATTCGCCGCTCAGCATCATGACTTTGAAGAAAACGGGCATCGCGGCTCCCAAAGACCTGCAGGGTAAAAAGATTGCGGCGCCGGAAGGAGCTGCTGCAAGGCGGTTGTTCCCGTTGTTCGCCCGAAACGTCGGAATCAACCCGCAGTCCGTTGAATGGGTTTCTGTTTCGCCTGCCCTGAGGGAGCCTCTTCTTGTAAGGGGTGAAGTGGATGCGACGGCGCCTTTCATAGACGCTGTTTTGACGCTGAAGCAGTTGGGTGTACGTGGCGAAGACATCGTCGTCTTCCACTATCCCGAATACGGGCTGGACCTTTACGGCTTGGCTCTCGTCACACGGAAGGACGTCATCGAGAAAGACCCGGCAACCGTTAGAGTCATCGTCGAAGGCGTGATTTACGGCTGGCAGGAATCCATCAAAAACCCAGACCAGACCATAAACTTCCTCCGGATAAAAGACCCGACCGTCAACGCCACCATAGAGAAAGAAAGGCTACTACTCGCCATCGACAAACTCGTCCTCACTCCCGAAGTCCGGCAGAATGGGCTGTGCTACGCGTCTCCGCAGAGGCTCGCACGGCACATCGACATAGTTACCGAAGGAATGGAGTTGCCGAGGAAGATTTCCGTGAACGAGCTTTTCACCGACCGTTTCCTACCGCCGGCCGAGGCCCGACGGCCATAACAACCTCTTTTTTACATGAGCTTCGTTGTTTTTAGGCTGAGGGAGTTGGTGACGACGCTGACGGAGCTGAGGGCCATGGCGACGGCGGCGAGGACGGGGTTGAGGAAGCCCGTGGCGGCTACGGGTATCAGGACGATGTTGTAGACGAAGGCCCAGAAGAGGTTTTGACGGATTTTCTGCATGGTTTTCCGGGCGAGCGACAAAGCTGTCGGAATCTTCCGGAGGTCTTCGCTGAGCAACACGATGTCCGCCGACTCGACCGCAACTTCTGTCCCGCTTCCCACCGCGATGCCCACGTCCGCCGCCGTCAAAGCAGGGGCGTCGTTGACCCCGTCGCCGACCATAGCGACACGACGGCCTTCATTCCGTAGGGCTTGGATGGTTTCGGATTTTTGATGCGGCAACACCTCGGCGATGGCTTCGTCTATGCCGATTTTCGCCGCGACCGCTTTGGCTGTCTTCGCGTTATCGCCCGTCAGCATCATCACACGCAGGCCCATCTGCTTGAGACGGGCCACGGCTTCGGATGCAGACGGCTTCACCACATCCGAGACAGCGATAACCCCCGCAACAACTCCGTCTACGGCCACAACCATCACGGTCTTCCCCTCATCCCAAAACCTCTCCACAAACGGCAGACAAGCCGAAACATCAACACCATCGTCCTCGACCAGCTTGAGCTTACCCACCGTCACATGCCGGCCATCGACCACGGCCTTCACACCCGCGCCAGGCAGATACACAAAATGAGACGGCTCCGAAATCTCGACGCCTGTTTCGACAGCGTGTTTGATTATGGCTTTGGCGACGGGGTGTTCGGAACCTTTTTCGGCGGAGGCCGTGAACCGGATTACCTCGTTTTCTGCGAAACCGTGAAGGCCCACGACGTCTGAAACCGCCGGCTGGCCGATGGTCAACGTCCCGGTTTTGTCGAAGACAACCGTGTCGACGGCGCTGGCTTTTTGCACGGATTCGCCTCCCTTAATCAACACCCCGTTCTCCGCCCCCCTTCCAACGCCAACGACCAACGCCGCGGGTGTGGCGAGACCCAGCGCACAGGGGCATGCGATAATCAACACGGCGACGAAGGCGACGAACCCGCGTGGAAACACCGAGCCGTCCACAGCCGTCCAGCCGACCAACGCCGCCAAAGCAACAGCCACCACCACGGGAACAAAAACCGACGCAACTTTGTCCGCCAGCTTCTCGACCGGAGCACGGCCCGCCTGCGCCCTTTCAACCAAGTCAATAATCTGGGCCAACACCGTATCCATTCCAACCTTCTCCGCCCTCACCTTGATGAACCCGTTGGTGTTGATTGTCCCACCGATGACGCCGTCGCCCACCGTCTTATCCACGGGAATGCTTTCACCAGTTATCATCTTCTCGTCAACCGCCGCATAACCTTCCACAACCACACCGTCGACAGGGATTTTTTCACCGGGCCTCACGACCACCACGTCGCCGACCTCAACGCGTTCGACGGGGATCTCGGTTTCGACGCCGTCTCGTATCACGCGTGCCATGGATGGCCGTAGTTCGAGAAGCTTGCGGACGGTGTCGGATGCTCTTAGCCTGACGCGGTGCTCCAATACTTTGCCCAGCAGGATGAAGGCGATGATCAGAGTCGATACTTCGAAGTAGGTGCCGTGCGGGAAGACGTGGGGGAAGAAGGTTACGAAGACGCTGTAGCCGTATGCCGCCGATGTTCCGACCGCGATGAGGGTGTCCATGTTCGCGGCCCCAGCCCGTAGAGCATGGAACATGCCGCGGTAGAACTGCGAGCCAGCCACAAACTGGACGGGAGTCGCCAACGCGAAGAAAACGTATTCACCGGGAAAACCCGTCGGCAAAACAGGAACCATCATCAAAACCATTATCGGCAGCCCGAAAACAAAGCTCATCACGGTCAAACGCTTCAGCCTTCGAAACTCCATCTCCGGCATCAGGAAAGAATGCATGCAGGCCTCGCTGCAGAAAAGATACCTCCGTCCGCGGACGACAGCGCTTAAAGCATCAGGCGAATCATCAACAAACATGCCGCAAACAGGGTCTTTCCCGCCGCCAGTCATGAAGAACAGAGATATTCCGTCAAATCTGTATTTTTGCTTTGCATCCGAGCTTAGCCGCTTCTACTGCATTCATGGGTTTTGCATGGGGGCTGTTTTGGCAGCGGGTTAATGTATAAAATTGTTGACGCGGCTTTCTGGTTGGAAGGTTTGCCCGTGAGCGATGTCAGAGAAGAAGCCTTGGATTGGTGGCATGAAGCCCAGCACAACCTGAGGCAGGCGAAGAAGAACTTTGACTTGGAGGAATACAGCGTGGCGGCTTTTCTATCGCATCAAGCCGCTGAAAAGGCCTTGAAAGCTCTCTACATCACGTTAAAATCGCGTCTGCCACCGAAAGGCCAAAACCTCGTTAGGCTGGGTAAGACGTTGGAAGCGGAAGAAGTTTTGGACGAGCTGAAGGTGCTGAACCCGCACTACATGGTTGCGAGGTATCCGAACGCCGCCAACGCGGTTCCGAGCGAGATCTACAGCAGGGAGATCGCCACGCGATGTCTGACCGCTGCTGAAAAGGTTTTGGAATGGGCGAGGAAAAGGAGGTAACCTTCCTTGATGAAGGAGTTGGAGAAAGTGGCGCTTTCGAAGAGGAGGAAGATGGAGCTGGCCCGGTTTCTGAAAAGGCTGAAGAAGGAGTTGAACGTTGAAGAGGTTTATTTGTTTGGCTCAAGGGTTTACGGCATTCCGCTGCGTGAAAGCGACCTCGACATGGTCGTGGTTTCCGAAGAGTTTGGAAAACGAAGTTTCGTCGAAAACTTGATGCTGCTCAGCGGTATGTGGGACGGCTCCTTCACTTTGGAGCTCTTCCCATACACACCATCCCAGATAAAGGAATACAGGGACAGGAAAATCGTCGTGCATGAAGCGGTGAACAAAGGCCTCAGAATCAAATTGGTTTGAGGTTTTCAACATCTGGATGAGCTTTTGTCAGCGGTTTCTACGGTCTTCTTTCCCGGTAAAGCCTCGCCGTGCTCACGACATTATCCATGTCGATTTGGTCGAGAACGGGCTTCAGCTCTTCGACGATTCCTTTGAGCTTCAGAATTTCCCGTCTGCTGACTTCCTCGATGGCCTTTCTCAAAAAACCGTTATCGTATTACCCAAAAGACCTACTATTGTCCACTTCGGAGATATATGGGTTTACCGGCAGGCCCCGACCGATGTGATGAAATGCCTGAGAATTAGACGTCTATGTTTGTGGATTGTTTTGACGGATTTCGTCGATGATTCGCCGTATCACGGTTGATGGAGGGACAGATTCTGACAAGGCTCCCAAAAGAGCGACGGCTTTGGCTCCGTTGAGCAAGCATGATGCGGCGTTGCCGGGCCTTATTCCACCCAACGCGACAACTGGGATACGCAGCTTCGACGATACAATCTTGATTCCCTCCAGCCCAACCGTCTTCGAATATCCTTCTTTGCTTATCGAGGGGAAGACGGGGCTTAGCGTTACGTAGTCGGCGCCGTCTTTTTCGGCTTCCAACGCCTCGGTCAGCGAATGGGCTGAAACACCGACCGGCTTTTTTCCGACGACTTGTTTCGCTTGTTGGACGCTGTACCCCTGCGGTAGGTGAACGCCGTGAGCATCCAGCTCTGCGGCCACTTCGGCGAAGGAGTTGACGAAGACAAGGCCTTCGTATTCGTTTGCTTCATGTAGAACCTTTTTCACAGCCGTTTTCACTTCTTCGACAGGCCTTTTCTTGGCTCTGACCACCACCCAGCGGCATCCCGCTGCCAAACATTCTCCAACGACCGTATGCAGGTTTTCGCCGAAGAAACCGACGTCGGCGACGAGCAACACGGGCGGATGTGGGATTTTAAACATCGACCTTTCCTTCCGTCGGCGAAGATGGATGGGCGTGGTAAAGCCGTGGTATTCTTCCGGCCTTGTAGGCGAGCCTTCCAGCTTCGACGGCTTGTTTGATGGCCTGCGCCATCATCACGGGATTTCTGGCTTGGGCGATCGCCGTGTTCACCAAAACTCCGTCCACCCCCAGCTCCATGGCCACGGCTACGTCGGATGCGGTGCCGACTCCTGCGTCAACTATCACGGGGACGGATGCTTTCTGCTTGATGATGCGGATGTTGTAAGGGTTTAGAATCCCCATGCCGGAGCCGATCGGGGCGCCGAGAGGCATGACGGCTTCGCATCCGATTCTTTCCAGAGCCATGCATGTGACGGGGTCGTCGTTGCAGTATGGAAGGACGACGAAGCCTTCGTCGACGAGTTGTTTAGCCGCTTGAAGCAGTTGCACGGTGTCGGGGTAAAGGGTTTCGTCGTCGCCTATCACCTCGAGTTTGACCCAGTCGGTGCCGAGGGCTTCTCGGGCCAGCTTGGCTGTGAGGACTGCTTCTTTGGCTGTGTAGCAGCCGGCTGTGTTGGGTATGATGAAGTATTTGCCTGTTAGGGCGTTTAGGATGGTTTCGCCGGGTTGGTTGATGTTGATGCGGCGGATGGCCACGGTGACGGCTTCTGTTCCGCTTGCCTCGAGTGCGTCGAGCATGGTTTTGATGTTAGGGTAGCGTGCTGTTCCGACGAACAGCCGAGAGCTGAAAACCTTTCCCGCTATCGTCAACCTGTCGTCCTCCATTTCATCCACCCGCGACAGCTGTCACTATATCCACGCGGTCGCCCGGCTTTATGACGTAGTTTCTCCACATGCTTCGGGCTATGACTTCGCCGTTGACCGCCACGGCTATGCCCTGTTTCTCGGGGTCTATGCCATGCGACTGGAGGAGCTGGTGTATGTTTTGCTGGATGTAGGGTTTTTCGACGCCGTTGATGATATATTTCATCCCGGCTCATCTCTTGGTTTGAAGCGTTGGGGTGAAAAGGGTTTGGCCAAGTCGTCGAGCTTTCCCGTTTCCATGTAGTCAGCGGCTGCCTTGGCTGTGAAGGGCGCGAGCAGTATGCCGTTCCGGAAATGTCCGGTCGCGATGAACAGTCCTTTCGTCGACGAAGGCCCTATGATGGGTGCGTCGTCGGGTGAGCCGGGCCTCAGACCAGCCCACACCTCCTCCACCGGAAGCTCCGACAACGCTGGAAGAACCTCCCAGCATCCCCTCAAAATGTTCATCAACCCGCCGGCCGTCACGGAAACGTCGAAGCCTTTTTCCTCGACTGTCGTTCCGAGTAGAATTCTGCCGCCGCGTTTTGGAACGATGTAACAGGGGCCCCATGGTCTCTGAGGCCCCCAGACAACGTGTTGAACCAACGGCGTAGTTCCCGTGTCCCGCACAGCTATCATCTGCCCTTTCACGGGCCTGACTGGAGGACGTTCCTGCTCCGGCAGGCCGTCGACGTGGCGAGACCACGGCCCAGCGGCCAGAACAACGTTCTCAAAACTCCTAAACCCTTCGCAGGAAAAAACTCCGACGACCATGCCGTCCTCGACGACAACTTTAGCCACACCGCATCTTTCCTTCAAAACACCTCCCGAATCCATGAAGACTTTCTTGACCGCTTCGACCGCTTGCCGCGCGTCGACTTGATGGTCGCTTCGGCTGTGCAAAGCCGCTTGGACGTTTCTGTTGATGAACGGTTCTTGCTCCAGAACGGTTTCGCCGTCGATGAATTCCACGTCGAGGCCCAGCTCCTTCATGAAACGATGTTGGAAACGGAGCCGTTGGACGTCGTCGCGGTTCAACGCGACGGAAAGAGTTCCTTCAGTCCGGTAGCCTACGTCGATGCCTGATTGTTTTTCCAGCGATTGGGCGAAGGCCGGCCACATTTTCAGAGATTCGAGGAGAAGTTTGACGAGGTTTTCTTCGCCGGGTTCGGCTTCGAGGTTGGGAGCCAGCATGCCCGCGGAAGCCCATGAAGCTCCTCTGCCGGCGGAATTTTTTTCGTAGACGACTACGTCGAACCCGCGTTGCCTGAGATACCATGCGACGCTGAGCCCGATGAGCCCGCCGCCGACAACAGCAATCAACTGCTTTGCGTTGAAGCCGCCGGATATTAAGCTGTTGTATAAGCCGCTTATGGGCTACGTATTAAAAACCCCGACAAAATCCTCCGGTAGATGAACAAGTCGGAGCCCGCCGTAAAAATTCCAGCCAAACAAGCGGAGGAAACACGTCTCAAACTCCTGCGGCTGGGCCTGCTGGACACCGGCCGCCGGATAGTCCGCGAAGGCGACGTGGTCTATGTTCCGGTGAAGTCTGTTCCCGCCGCCGGGTTCCAAGTTGTTTTCAAAGATCTTCCACGGGCCCGTGTCAGAACATCGCCCGTTCTCAAAGCTTCGTTCGACATCATCGGTGAAATCGCGGTAATCAACGACATGGATTTGCCTGCTGATAGAGCTGATGTGCTTGCGCGGAACATCGTGGAAAGACATCGGCGTGTGCGGACGGTTTTGCAGAAGGTTGGCGAAGTCGCGGGAGAGGAACGCGTCGCCTCGTACAGGGTTGTTTATGGTGGGCCTTCTACGGAAACTGTTTACCGTGAGTCGGGATGTGTCTTCAAGCTTGATGTCGGGAAGGTGTTTTTCAGCCCACGGCTTTCGACGGAGAGGCTTAGAATTGCCTCGCAGGTGAAGGAGAATGAAGTTGTCCTCGACATGTTCGCCGGCGTCGGGCCCTTCACCATAGTAGTCGCCCGAAAAAATCCATCCGCAACCGTCTACGCCGTCGAAAAAAACCCCGAAGCCTACCGATACCTCGTCGAAAACATCCAGCTCAATAAACTAACGAACAGAGTTCAACCATTCAACGGAGACGCCGCCGAAATAGTGCCGTCGATCAACGAGAAATTCACACGCATAATCATGAACCTGCCACATCAGTCACTCAACTACCTGCCCCTTGCTTTGGGAAAAACATCTTCGCAGGCCGTGATACATCTCTATGTTGTGGAGAACCGTGGCGAAAGGGAGGAAACGGTTGGGAGAATCCGCGCCGTGTCTCCGTCGTTGGTTGTGAGGGGTGAACGAGTTGTGAAGGAAGTTTCGCCGAAAGCAGTGCTGAAGGTCTACGACCTCGAAGCGCCGTAACCTCTCTTGGCGAAAAATGCTCCCAAAGCTATCAGGGCCTGCGAAGCCAGCAGCCCGTTGTAGCCCCATAGGCTGAAGAGGTATGCGGCGAATTCTGCGTAGGATAGGCCGAATTCGGGCGCGGTCAAGATGTCCCCGAGGTAGAGGGCGAATTTGCCGAAGCCCCAGAAGATTCCGAAATCCGCCATCCGCCTCCAGCCCGTCAAAGCCGGCCAAACCAACCCAGCGTCAGCCACCGTAAAACCAATCAATACGTAGGCGTGCGACGGAGCGACCGTCCACAGCTCCGCATCTGTTACGAGAAGCACGACTCCGAAGAAGACCGAAAGAAGGAGTGGGATGACGATGAAAAGGTTCTTCATCTCGGGAGAATCTCGATCGTCCCTTCTTGGCCTCTGTCTCGGTGGCTGAGGCCCGCGGGCGGTGCTACGCTGCAGTAGTACTTGAAGACGCCGGCGTGGTTGGCGATGAATTCGATGGTTTGTTCACGGCCTCGTGATAGTCTTTCGGAGCGGACGTTGTAGGGTGATGGGCTTTTTTCGTCGAGGACGAAGTCGTGGACGATGGGGCCCGAGCCGTTGCCGATCAGACGTATGCGGATGAGGTCGCCTACGAAGGCTTTGATGGTGGGGCCTCCGCGCGATGCGTTGTAGCCGTAGTCGTTCATGTAGAGGGTGAGGGAGACTATGGCCTGTGTCCGGGTTGGTGTGGGAGTCGGGGTCGGCGTCTGCGTCTCGGTTCTCTGCGGCGTGGTGGTTGCCGGCGTTGTGGTGCCGGTGCGGCCTGTGTCGCCGGCGAGCAGAAACACACCAACAACCGCCAAAACCACGACAACGATTGGAACAACGACCCTAACCGAAACCATTATGCAGAACAGCCAAAACCTCTAAAATAAGCATTTTTCCACCCATACCACGGGATGAAAAACCCATAAACTCCAGCCTAATCATTTCCGACCGGGTTGAGGTTTTTCCGAGTGGATAGAACATCGGTGGAGAAGGCCGCCGCCGAAATCGTGTCGCCGAGAAAACCCATCGAATACTACGTCGAAGCCGTGCGGAAAATCGTCGAAGACGTCAGAACCAGAGGCGACGAAGCTTTGCTCGAATACGCCAGAAGATATGATTCGCCCGACGTTTCGCGGCAAAACATCGCAATCCCGAAGAAAACAATCGCCGAAGCATACAGACGCGTCGACGAAGAGATCCGGAATGCCCTCCGCAAATCGGCTGAAAACATCGCCAAACTCAGCGAAACACAGCTGAAAAGACTCGGCTTTAGGAAAAGAATTGACGAAGGCGTGATGGTTCTGCAACGGCCTTCGCCGCTTCCTTCGGTGGGTTGTTACGTGCCGGGGGGAGCCGCTGCCTACCCGAGCACTGTGTTGATGACGGTTGTTCCCGCGAAAGTGGCGAAAGTGCCGAGGACGGTGGTGTGCACGCCGCCCAGCCGTGCGGGAAAGATAAGCGACGTCGTCTTGGCCGCCCTCTACGTGGCCGGCGCCGACGAAGTGTATGCCGTGGGAGGGCCCCACGCCGTAGCCGCCATGGCCTACGGAACCGAAACGGTTAAGCCTGTTGCGAAGGTGGTGGGACCGGGAGGGCCTTACGTTACGGCGGCTAAGAAACTCGTCGGATGCGATGTGATGGTCGACATGTTGGCGGGGCCGACGGAGCTGGTTGTCTACAGCGACGACTTGGGCGACGCGGAGGATGTAGCTCTTGAGATGTGTGCGCAGGCCGAACACAGCGAAGACACTTTGGTCGGGTTGGTCACCACATCCGACGAGCTCGCCAACGAGGTCCTCAAATTCATCAACCTCATATCACCACGTCTCGAAAGACGCGAAACCATCGAACAATCCCTCCAGAAAAACGGATACATAGCCGTATGCGACACCCCCAAAACAGCGATTTCCCTCATCCAATCCATAGCACCCGAACACCTCTACATCCCCTCAAAACACGAAAAAATCACGCCACAAATAACAAACGCAGGCCTCATATCAGCCGGCAAACATTCATCACCCGTCCTCAGCGACTACGTCATAGGAGTCAACCACGTCCTTCCCACATCAGGCCAAGCAAAAACCCGCGGAGGACTAAACATCATCGACTACGTGAAAATCATCACCGAAGTCAGGATAATGAAAGGAGCCGCCAAACGCCTCGGCAAACACGCCGCAGCACTCGCAAAAGCCGAAGGACTCACAGCACACGCGGCGGCCGCGTCGAGGTAACGAGCCATCAGACAGGTTTGATTGTTTCCGCGATAGATGGGCTTTTCTTCCGCGATACCCATGGGCTGTCGGCTATGAAAAACCGTAGCAGACGATGTTTGTCCCTTGTGACTCCGATTCGACGGGTGACGGCGATTTTCTCAAACACGTAGCCATCGTCTTCGAGCCAGATTTTCTCCGAAGAACAGAGGTCGACGCCGTCAAAGCTCCTGTCGACGCCCAGCTCCCTGCACAACCTACCCGGGCCGTCCAGCCGCCCATCAACGTTTTGCAAAGGTTCCGCGGCCCTTATCAACACCGCTTCGCCGCCGCCGCGGACCACGTTCATGCAGTAATGTGTGTGGACTGTGTAGACGTAGAGGATGCCGGGCGGGCCGAACATGCTTTTGTTGCGTTGGGTCATTCCTCTGTAGGCGTGGTTGGCGCGGTCGTTTTTGACGTAGGCCTCTGTTTCGACGATGCGGCATCGTTTGATGTTTTCCCCGTGTTTGACGACTATGATTTTGCCGAGAAGTTTCTGCGCCAGCTCAACCGTGTCCCGGTCGTAGAAGCTTCTTCCCAGCTTCAACCTCATCACACGAGCCTGCTCTGCCGGGGAAACGATTTCAAGCTGTCCGCCAGCTCTTTCGCCTTTTTGATGTCGTGGAAGAAGATGTCGCGGTTGGCCGGGTTGTAGAGGGCCGCGGCGGGATGAAAAGTTACGAAAAACCTTCGGCCGCCTTTTTCGAAGGCTCTCCCCCGTACGGCGGTGACGGATGAGATGTTGAGCAAAGTCTGGACGGCGACGGAACCGAGCAAAACGATCAGACGCGGGTTGACCGCGTCAATCTGTCTAAACAGGTAGCTTTTGGTGCAGATGTTTCTTTCTTCGGGCGTTGGTTCGCGGTTTCCGGGCGGCCTGCATTTCACCACGTTCGTGATGAAAACGTCTTCACGCCGAAGGCCCGCGGCCTCCAAAGCTTCGGTCAACAGCTTCCCAGAACGGCCCACGAAGGGCCTTCCCTGTAAATCCTCATCCTCCCCAGGGCCTTCGCCGATAAACATGATTTCAGCGTCGGCCCTGCCTTCCCCCGGAACGGCGTTCAAACGACCACGATGAAGAGGACATAGAACGCACCGCCGCACCTCATCAGCCACACCAGCCAACACATCAGCGGCCAAACCATCCAACCCAGCCGATAAACAACCAGACAAACATTTAAACGCCAGCCAACCCATAGCCAGCCGTCCATGGAGCTCAACAATTTTAAGGGGGTCATCGCCGCCGTTTTAACACCCACGATCAACCTTCGGGAGAAGATGGCTGAAACAGCCGACTTCCTGCTGAAACGGGGTGTCGAAGGGATGTTCGTCCTCGGTACCATGGGCGAAGGAGCGAAGCTTGGAAGGGAAAAACGCGCGGAAGTAGCCGAAGCCGCGGTCGAGACAGCCGGCTCGAAAATGCTGGTCATCGTCCACGTGGGCGCGTCAGACCTCGACACAGTCCTCTGGCTGACACGACACGCTTCCCGGATAGGAGCCCACGCCGTATCCGCCGTGGCCCCGTTCTACTACCGCTACGACACCGAATCACTCATCAAATTCTACCAGAAAATATCCGACGAATCATCGGTTCCCGTCCTCGTCTACAACAACCCCGGTAGACAAGGCTACCCAATACCAGCCGAGTCGCTGGCTAAAATATTGGAAACAGTTTATCCGCCGCCGGGCCTCAAAGAAAGCAGCGGCGACACCGACCTGCTTCTTCAGCTGTTCCAGAAGTTCGGTAAGGAGCGGTTTCTCGCGGCGGGCGGAGACCATATCATGGCCTACAGTTTCATCATGGGCTACCGGCGGCACGTCAGCGCAATCGCCTCACTCTACCCCGAAATAGCCAGCGGAATGTACCGAAACGTCTTGAACGGAAACATCGAAGAAGCCCTACGCCTCCAACAGATTTTCAACAAAGTCCGCGACGCCGTCAAAAAAGTGGGCCCCGATACCGCAGCACCGAGGTACGTGCTCAAGCTCCGCGGCCTCGACGTAGGCGAGCCCATACCGCCGACAAGACCGCTATCACCTCAAGAAACCGAAACACTCGCCAAACTACTTCCAACCGAACAACAAATTACCTAAACCCCCAACAGTTGGAAAACCTTCGGCCGCCGTTTTCGTCGCGAAGTACGGAGATGCAGCTCGAAACGGGTTTTCATCGGCGACGATGACTGGTTTTGGGATGTGATGAAGCAACAAAATCATGCGGGGGGTGGGATTTGAACCCACGAACCCCTTCGGGACAGGAGCTTGCTGACGCGAGGGCTGCGCGTTCTCAGTCCTGCGCCGGTTGTTTCCCACGGCTTCGGCCGTGGTATTTGACCAGGCTTGGCGACCCCCGCAGTTGGGAAAGATGAGTTGTTGCTTTTTAGCTTTATCGGGGGAGTAGAGTGATTATTCGCTGGTCTTCGAGGAGGCGTTGTAGCTTGGCCGGTACCGCTGAAATGTCGGCGCCGTATACCGCGGTTGCTTGTGTGACGTTTTTTTCGCCTTCGTTCATCAGCCATTCTCTTTCGGTTCTTGATTTGTCGAAGTAACCGTACCATTTCACGAGCTGGACGTCGTATCTTCTTAATGTTGTGAGGAATTCTTCAGGCGGTAGGGGGTCTTTCAAAGCTACGTAGGCTACGGCCGGTGTGTCGGGAGAAGTGCTTTGTCTCTGCTGTATCCAAGCGGCTTCTGCTCTGTATTCTCTGCCGTAGCCGATTCTGCCTTTGAGGCCTGTTGCGTACACGGTTCCGTCGGGGTCGACTTCGATGGTCAGCTCCGGCAACGCGTTTGTTGGGTACGGCTGCAGCGCGGCGGGGCCTCTGATGGATACGCCGGTGTCGGCGTTGTAGATGCTTCCATGGCATGGGCACTGGAATTCGCGTTTTTCAGGGATGTAGTCGTAGAGGCACCAGAGGTGGACGCAGACTTTGCTGAAGGCTTTGAGGTCGCCGGACGGTAGATGGACGAGGATGTATTGTCTGAAGGGGTCGGAGTCGACGGTTGGGTCGCCGGTAGCCGGGAACGGGAACGTGAGCTTCGAGTTAACGGGGAAATCTTTCAGGTTGATTATCCTCTGTCTTATCTGGCCGGCCGCGGCCTCGGGCCTGAACAGATACCCTCCCCATGAAAGGAAAGGGGCGAGTGTCGCGATGAGAGACGTGCCCAGAACAGCTTTCAGAAGAGTTCTCCGTCGTCCGGCCACGTTCAACCCGGCGGCCCGCGACCTATTATGTTTTATCCCAACTCGAGACGGTCGACGAGGAAAACGGAAACCATTAATTGCTGGTTGATGCGTCGTATTGCCGAAGTGTTTGAAGGCCGCGGAGAAGAATTTGAAGGAGGTCGGCGAAGCCGTTTCGATCTTTGACGAGGCGAGGGCTCTCGGAGCTTTGGACGAGGGTTTTACGGTTTTCACGCGAAATCACAGGGCTGCCGTGGGTCGTTTGAAGCCTGTCAAATCAGGTGGCCTCTGGTTCGCGGTCATCATCTACCCACGCCAGAGCGCAACGACTTCGCCTCTGCTCATCCTTACGACGGGTCTGTCGGTTGTCGAAGGCATCGCGAAAACAACCGGGCTTCAACCATTGCTGCGATGGCCCAGCGAAATCACCCTTCACGGGAATTTGGTAGCTTCTGTGTCGGTTGAGATGGAGGTAGTGAACGACATGGTGGCCCGTGCTTTTGCCGGGGCGGGAATCTACGTTAACGTCAACCCCGACGAATTGGGCGGCGAACCGGCATCGTCGCGTTCTTCGCTTGCCTTCGAAGTGGGAGACAAGGTGGAGGATTCGCTTCTTCTCGAAAACATCCTCCAGTCCTTCGAGAAGAACTACCAACTCTACAAGGAGGGATGGCGTACGGAGCTTCTCGACCGGATACGCGATGTGCTGGAATACGTCAGAACGGTTGTCTCCGTCAATCTGTCGCATGGAACGCAGTTGATTGGTTTTCTCGAAGGCTTTGACGAGCTGGGCCGCATGGTTCTGCGGGTTGAGCAAGAGAGGATTTCGTTGGCTCCGGCTGATGTCGAATCGATTTCGCTGTTTTAGAAATGTTTTTGAGCCGCTGGTTGAACGTTTTTGCATGCTTCAGCCACAGCATTTGAAAACCCGTGATATTGCGAAGCGCGTGGTTGCGGCCGGCGACCCGGCCCGTGTTGTCCAGCTTTCGAAGATGCTTGACAGCCCGCGTCTGGTCAACGAAAACCGCGGATTCATAGCTTACACCGGAAGTTTCCGCGGCGAACCCGTCACGGTCATCTGCCACGGCGTCGGCGGGCCTTCATCGGCCATCGTGTTCGAGGAGGTGGCCATGCTGGGAGCTAAGCTGATCATCCGGTTCGGTACGTGTGGTGCTTTCGTGAAGGGGATGAAGAACGGTGAGGTCGTGATTCCGACAGCCGCGGCGTACATCGGTGGAACGCTTCAGCAATATGTTCCAGACACCCATCTCACGCCCACGCCGAGCTACGAAGTTGTTTCAACACTCGTAGAAGAGTTCAAGAACGACGGGTTGAAAACCTATGTAGGCCCTGTTTTCTCGAGCGACGCCTTCTACGCCGAAGACCCGGAATTTGCCGCGAAATGGAGCAGGCGTGGGTACATCGCCGTCGAAATGGAATGCGCGACGCTTTTCGGGCTGGGAATGCTGCGGAACCTGAAAACAGGCTCGGCGTTGCTTATCAGCGACAACTTGGCGGAAATGACTCCGATGGTTGACGCCGAATATCTCAGGCCTTTCGTGGAAAAAGCCGGGAAAGCGGTTTTGTCGGCGGCCGTTAAGGTTCCTCTCGAATAATTTCTTCCCCTTTTTTCTGTGTCCAGTTTTACCGACGGCAAGGTTTATTTTGTGAGGAGAGACACGGGTCGGAGACAAATTGTTTTTGCGTCTGGGTTATGCGTTGCTACGGAAACTTCCGCCCGAAACCGCCCACGACCTGGGCCTCAGGCTCCTCCCCCTTTCTCCCTACCGGATGAACTATGCCGAAGAATGTTTCACCGTCGACACCAAGTTCGGCCGTCTCAAAAACCCCGTCGGGCTCGCCGCCGGCTTCGACAAACACGGCACACATGTCAAGGATTTGGCGAAGTTGGGTTTCGGATACATCGTGGCCGGGTCTGTGACGCGGAATTTTAGGAAAGGTTCTCCAAAGCCGCGGATCGTTCGCCGGGAGCGGGAAAATGCTTTGGTCAACGCGATGGGGTTTCCCAACCCCGGCCTCGAACAGTTCCTCAAAAACATCGACGAAAACAGGCCTTCAGAGACGCCCGTCGTCGTAAGTGTCGCGGATGAAAAACCCGAAAACCTTGTTGAATGCTACGCGGCAGTCCAGAAAAACGTGGCCGCCGTCGAAATCAACATCAGCTCACCCAACACGCCCCAGCTACGCCACTACTTCGAGCCATCCGTTTTCCGGAACACGGCGGCATCGCTCGCGGCCGTCAAAACCAAGCCAACCTACCTCAAAACTCCTCCCTACGCGACGCAGAATGACAGAGAAGCGGTAAACAGGGTCGTGAAGATTTGGTACGAAAACGGGTTTGACGGAGTTACCGCGGTCAACGCGTTGCTCGTCGACGAGCCGAATGTGGCTGTCGGCAGGGGTGGGTTGAGCGGTCGGCCGCTTTTCCCGTACATGCTGGAATGTGTTAGGAATGTGCGGGAACTGGTTGACGAAGGGTTTGAGGTTCACGCCGTCGGAGGTATTTCGACCGGCTCCGATGTCTTTGAAGCGTTCCGTAACGGTGCCAACACCGTCCAAATCTACACGGCCTTGATCTACCGAGGCCCGTACGCGGTTGAGAAAATTCTCCGCGAGTTAAAGGAAATCATGTTGAAGCGGGGTTTCGATTCGGTGGAGCAGATTAGAACCCGCCGGTGAAAACGTTTTCGGTATAATCCGAATTTTTTGTTCACGGCTTGGACGGCGCGTGTCTTTCAATATGTCTTTATACCGCTGAAGGGGTTGCGGATGCATGCGGGCGCAGCTGGCGGTCTCCAGCCTCATCGTTTTTGGGCTGATTTTGATTGGGCTGGGGTTTACGCGGCTGCCGTACGTTTTGAGCTACGACGAGACGGTCGCGGTTCAGACTTCTCGGATGAAATCTGTTGAGGAGCTGGAGGTCGTCATCAAGACATCTACGCTGGAAAGGCCCGCATCCGCTGAGACAACAGTCGCAACCATTCTCTACATCACCGAAACAACGCAGTCAACGACCACGGGACGACGAACCTTAGCCGAATTGGTAAACAGGTATCTGAACGGCGGAACCGCCCTCGCTGCGGGGCCCTTCGACGTCGAAGGGACTTCCAGTCTGGAAGTTGTTTGGCGGTCGGATTCGGTGGTCAACATTTTTCTGGCCTTCGACGACTACGGCAACATCAGCACTTGGATGCTCTTGGGCAGGGGGGTCTTCGGCTCGGCTGTGATGCCTTTCGGCAGGAATTCAACCGTCTACGTCATAGTCATGGCAGAGCCATCGCCCGCCAACTTTTCGTTGACAGCCGTAAAAACCAGTCTCGAAACAATCACCGCCACGAGAACACAAACTTCAACGGCCGTCAAAACAACAACCTATCTCACTACATACTACGTCACCTCAGAAACAACCTACACCACAACCCAGACGACGCAAAGGCCCGAGTTCTACGTAGTCACCTACGTCACCGCCGTCACCGAAACAAGATATCCCGACCTCAGCTTCATGACTTTGATGGGCAGTTTCATCGTCTTCGTCGGAATTTTGCTGATGATTCTTTTGCTGAAAACTTTGGCGAAGCCACCCCAATAAGATTTAAATCCGCTGCGGGCCTTACACCGTTCGTTGACATCGTTTGACAGCGTAACCCGGGAAATAGCAGAATTTGCATCGGGCCACATAATTTTGGATGAAGATGTTTTGCACGAAGTTCGGAGGCGTGTGCTCGACAGCGTTGGATGTTTTTTCGGTGCCTGGGATGAGGAGGCCGTCGTCGCGGCGAGAAAAGCTGTTTCGAAACACGTTGCCAAAGCTGATGGATCTTCTCTCTGGGGGACGAATCTGAAGACATCGCCCGACTGGGCTGGATTCGTCAACGGCGTCGGAGTAAGGGCTCTCGACTTCAACGACACGTATCTTTCGAAGGAGCCGCTTCATCCCAGCGACATGATACCATCCATCATCGCCATCGGGGAGGCCTATGGCGCAGGCGGGAAAGAGGTCGCCGAAGCCATCGCAGTAGGATACGAAGTAGGTTGCCGGCTCTGCGACGCCGCGACCTTGAGAAAACGCGGCTGGGACCACGTCAACTTCACGATGATAGGCGCCGTCGCGGGAATAAGCAGGTTGATGAACCTCGATTACGAGAAAACCGCCAACGCGGTTTCGCTCGCTGTCGTGCCGCACGCGGCCATGAGGCAGACCCGTGCCGGCGAGCTTTCGATGTGGAAGGGAGCCGCCGCGGCCAACGCCTGCCGGAACGCGGTGTCCGCTTGTATGCTCGCCGAGTCGGGGATGACGGGGCCTTCTCAGCCTTTTGAAGGGGAGATGGGGTTCTTCAAACAGGTGGCGGGAACGAATTTCAGCATCGAAGGACTTGGAGAAACAGTTCGTCCACGTAAAATCCTCGAAACCTACATCAAGTTTTATCCCGTCGAATACCACGCCATGACCGCAGTCGACGCGGCCCTCAAAGCCCTCGAGAAAGCCGGCTCACACACAGAAATCGAAAATGTCCGAGTCGAAACCTTCGAAGCATCCTACACGATCCTCGCTAAAGACCCGGAAAAATGGAGGCCGACAACGCGGGAAACAGCCGACCACAGCCTACCATACATCGTATCCGTAACCTTTCTCGACGGCGGCGTGTGGCTCGACAGCTTCGAAAAAAGAAGAATAACAAGCCCGGACGTGGGCGAATTTATGAAACGTGTTGAAATCGTGGAGGATGCTGGTCTGACGGCCCGTTATCCCGCCGAGCTTCCCAACCGCATAATCCTTACGCTGAAAAACGGTGAAAAAGTTTCCGTCGAGGAGGCTGTGCCACGGGGCCATTACAAAAACCCCATGACCGACGAAGAAATCGAACGAAAATTCCAGCGACTTGCGGCGAAACGCCTCGATGAAGCGCGAAGAAAGGAAATCATCGCCAAGGCCATGAACCTCGAAAAGCTCAACCGGGTCTCCGAGCTGACCGAGGCGGTGGCGATACCATGACTGCGTTCGTTCCGGGCCTCGAAGGAGTTCCGGCGGTCGAGTCACGGATATGCACCATCGACGTGGAAAACAGACGCATCATCATCCGCGGCGAAAGCCTTGAGAAGCTGGCCCTCGAAAGAAGATATGAAGAAGTCGCCTTCCTGCTGATTCACGAACATTTACCCGACGCGGACGAGATGAAAGAATTCACAAAATCTCTTTCCACGGAACGGGTTATTCCTTCGGCGGTTATTACGGGTTTAACCTGCATGCCAGCTGGAATCCATCCCATGGATTTGCTTCGAACCGGTGTTTCAGGCCTTTCCGCCTACGACCCCGAAATCGACGACGTATCCGTCGAAGCCAACAAAAGAAAGGCCGTGAGGTTGCTGGCGAAAACGGGCCTGCTTGTCGGCAACCTCGACAACATATCGGTTAGGAAGACGTTCCAGCTCGCCGACGACAAGCTCAGCCACGCCGAAAACATCCTAACCCTCATCAAAAACGGAAAAACACAGCCATGGATGTCGAAGCCCTTCGAAACTTTGTTCATCCTTTACGTGGAGCATGAGCTGGCGGCTTCGACTTTCGCCGCGCGGGTCGTGGCTTCAACCCTTGCAGACATGTATGGTGCTGTGGTCGCTGGGTTGGCGGCTTTGAAAGGGCCTCTGCACGGCGGGGCCAACGAGAAGGCGACTGAAATTTTCGAGTTCGATGTCTCCGGTGCCGAGGAATACGTCCGCGACAAGCTGGGTAGGAAGGAAAGAATCATGGGGTTTGGGCATCGTGTTTACCGGCGTGGAATCGACCCCCGCGCGGAAATTGCGAAACAGCTTCTCGAAGAGGCGTGCGGCAAGGTTGGCGACGACAGGCTCTACAGGGTCGCCGACCACGTCGAACGGCTGATGGAAAGGGAGAAAAATCTTTACCCCAACCTCGACTTCTACGCCGCAGCCCTCTACAAGCTGATGGGAATTCCGCCGAAGTTCTACACCCCCATCTTCGCCGCTTCACGTGTCGCGGGATGGGCCGCGCACGTCATCGAACAGCAGGCGGAAAACCGGTTGTTCCGGCCGCGGGCCATCTACAAAGGCCCTCTGTAGGCTATTCGGAGTCGGGCCAGCTTTCCCACATCCGCTGAGCAAGCCGGCCGTCGCGGGTGAACAACCGGACCTTGTCGACGGCCTTCTCTCTCGCTTCTCGAAACCGCGCCAAAAACATCTGAACCTTCTCTATCAGCACCTCCTTCATCTCGCCCGTCAAAAGCCGGCCCGAAACATATTCATCCCGCAGACGGTTGACGACGTTATCGTCTTCTTCGAAGAAGTAGTAGAGCCACTGGAAGGCCACGTCGACGTCGGGGTTTCCGCCGTGTTTGCGGTGTAGTTCGACGGTTGGCTGGCCTCCTGAAAAAGCTTGCCAAATTTTTTTCCGGACTGTTTTGTCGTCGTCGGTGAGGAAGACCGCTGATTCGGGCTGGGAGGCGCTCATCTTCCCCGCCGGCCCCGTCAAAGGCATCAGAAACCTGCTGTGAATCGCCGCAGTCTTGTAGAACCCAAGGCCTTCGGCGATGTCCCGCTGAATCCTCCAGTAAGGGTCTTGGTCGATCGCCGCCGGAATCAAACACCGTCTCTTTTCAAACAACGTGGGAACTATCTGTATCGCAGGGAAGAAAACCATTCCGATGTTGGTCTGTTCGTTGAACCCGAAAACGGCCCTCACCCAGCTGAAGTTGATTTTCCGCGCGACTTTGAGGGCGGTGCGGTACATTCGTGCCATGAATTCTGTGTTGCGGAAGATGAATGTCTTGTCGGGGTCGAATCCGACGGCGATGATGTTGAGGATGTTGTCGTAGGACCAGTGGGCCGTGTCTTCGAGGGTTAGGTTCCTTGTTTCTTCGAGGAATTTTTCGTCGTCGGTCAGCTGGATGTAGAGGTTGACACCGAACCTGTCCTGAAGCCATTTGGTGAAGTAGAAGGGGATGATGTGGCCGACATGCATCGGGCCGCTGGGGCCTCTGCCGGTGTAGAGGAAGAAGCCCTTTCCGGATTCGTGGTCGTCGAGAACAAGGCCGAGGTCTCGATGCGAGAAGAAAATCCGCCGCCGGAGCATATGGTTTGAACCACCCGCCGCCGCCTCCAACCGCTTCATCAACTCATCCGAAATCAGCTCCGTCCCAAATTCCTGAACCAGCCGGCTGTAGTCAACCGCGCCCTCCACCTCCCACGGCGTCACCCTGAAACTTTCTCCACTACTCAACGAAACCACCTCCAACACCGGAAAAACGCGGCGACGCTACCACCAGCGCCAAAACAATATACCACAAATTCGGAAAGGCCCTGCACGCCTATAGGAAGACGTCTCCGTTCGCTGGGATATGTTCATCGCGGAATCGATTTCATGGACCATTTATAAACTTATGTTCGCCGATAACTCCTCCGTCGAGGCCTTCGCTAAAGCCTGATTAGATGTTCGCCGGCTCTTCTCAGGTAGGGTTCTGCTTCGTCGGGCCTGACGAGATGAAGTTCGAATGGATGGTAGTAGGGAAGGCCTGCTTTCTTTTCCAGCTCGACCTTCAAAGCGGCTCTTTCCAGCATGGTTTCGGGAATTTCATCGGAGATGATGAGCATGTCGACGTCGCTGGCCGCCACATGCTCCCCCCGTGCTACGCTGCCGAACACGTAAACATCCACCTTCGACAACAGTTCCTTAGCGGCGGCCGCAATCGATTCAGCGTGCTTTCTCCAGTTCCTAACCATCTCAGCCCGTTTCAACGCCGTATCGAAGAACGTCAAACTCCAGCAGCCTCTTCCACGGCATTAAACAACAACCGCACGACTTTAACGTATTCAGCCGCATCTCTTTCGTCGTACTGTTTCGCCGTGTATCTGGACATGATGTAGGCGTCTTCGAGGCCCGATAGAACGGTGTTCCATTTTTCGGAAAAATCTCGGAGTTTTTCCGAGCGGGTGGCCTCTGCTAGCTGTTTCAGTAGCTGTCTGATGCTGTGGGTTCTGCCGTATTCGCCGACCGTTTTGAGTAGGACTGACTTGAGGTAGAGTTGGGCCGCTTGTTCGGCGAGAAAACACGCGACATCGTGTTTCCCTTCTTGGCGGGAGTTTTCAGCCAGTTCGAGAAAGTCAACGGCCCTTCTTCTCAGAACATCGACGTCGCTCCGGCTACCCATCCCGTGTCTCGGGCCCACGCGCAGCATATAAGCAGGGCGTCGGCGGCTCCGTCGCTGTCGGCCGACGGGTTGGCGGCAGTCTTAAAAACAGGTGTGATGAATTAGATGCGAAGGTTCTTGAGTTCAGCGGTGGCGTCGAAACGGTTTAGCGATGAATTTGCATCCATCATCGACCGGAATGTCAAGGTCGTTGCTTCTTCGGGTGTTTACACGGGTCGTGTCCTGGCCTACAACCCCGGCGATTACAGCCTCTGGCTCGCCGACGTCAAAGAAGCATCGGGAACATCCTTCGCCAAGCTTTTCATCGCCGGACACAGCATCGCCCGCATAGAGGTTCTCGAAACCGGGCCAGACATTTCAGCCCTCGCCGACAGGCTGAACAGACTGTTCCCCAACCTCGTCGTCTACCACAAAGAATCCGACACAATCGTCGTAATGGACCGTGTAAGGGTTACGCGGGACGGGGTTTTCGGAGAAGGCCCCGCCGCCGACAGAGTCCGGAAAGTCTACGAAGAGTTCATGAGGGAACAGAAAGCCAAACCAATTTAATTTTTTGTTCGGTCAAAACCTTTGGCGGAAAGGCCGTTGCCTGTTGATTATTTCAAGAAATCTGTCAACGTCTTTAACGGTGAGGACGAGTTTTCTCCAGAAGCCGGAGCTTTTCTCGACCTCTACCCAGTGGCCGGGCCGAAACCGGAAATAGACAACCCTGCCGAAGGGCAAGGCCTCGAAACCATATCCGACATACCAGGGAATTTTCTCCACGACTTTCACGTCGACAACATCCGAAAGCGGGATCACAAATTGATAAGGCCAGTGGGAAACGACCAGCGAATCCCAGTAAACAGCCACACGATATCGGGGGAAAAAGAACATCTTTTCCTCAAACAACGGCTCGCCGTACGTCATCGAAATCTTATAACGGAGTGGCCAGATTATATGTTGTGAGGCCCACCGTCATTTCGGTTATCGGGGCCGGAAGCGTTGTTTTTACCGGAAGGCTTGTGGTTGATTTGTGTCTTACCGAAGGGTTGCACGGCAGCGTTGTCTATTTGATGGATATTGACCGGGAGCGTTTGGAGACGATGCATCGGCTGGCCACGCGGTATTCGGATGAGATGAAAGCGGATATTGAGTTTCGGAAGACGATGGACCGGCGGGAAGCTCTCGAAAACGCTGAATTCGTCGTCAACACGGTGAAGGTCGGCGGCTACGACCCGATGGAAGAGGAAAGAAAAATTGCGGAAAAACACGGCTACTACCGGGGTGTCGGCGAAAGGGTCTGCGACTACTACGGCGGAGTGGGTGCTTACTACCAGCTGAAGTTCTTCCTCGAATTGGCGCGCGACATGGAGCGGTACTGCGCCGATGCGTGGCTTCTTCAGGCCGCGAACCCAGTCTTCGAAGGAACGAACCTGATTTACAGGGAAACAGAGGTGAAGGTGGTTGGGATATGTCACGGCCATCTCGCTCTCAAGGAATTGACCAGGGCCTTGAAAATGGATGAGAAAGATGTTCGTGCTGTGATGGCCGGGTTCAACCACAACATCTGGCTCAAAGAATTCCTCTACAAGGGCCGGAACGCCTATCCGCTTATCGACGAATGGATCGAGAAGGAGGCTCCAAACTACTGGAAAAGCGACGAATATCTCAACAACCCTCCGTGGATTACGGAGCAGCTTTCGCCCGCGGCAGTCGAAATGTACCGGCTGTTTGGGTTGTTTCCCATCGGCGACACGGTGAGAAGCGCTTCGCCGTGGTGGTTTCATGAAGACCTCGAGACCAAGAAAAGGTGGCTGGGGCCGATGGGCGGGTTCGACTCAGAGATCGGCTGGAGCCATTACTTGGATTTCCTAAGACAGGTGCTCGACATTTTGAAACAGCTCGCCAACACTCCGTCGGTTAAGCTGTCGGAGTTCTACCGCCCCGAATTCAGCGGCGAACAACACATCC